>JBJSWM010000478.1:0-2031 GCA_046085865.1 Pirellulaceae bacterium | reverse complement strand
GCTTTCGAGAGACCGCCAACAATCCTTTCCACCTCCGACATCGCACCGAAGGAACTGGAACTTCCCCCGGCCAAATTGATGGTCTGAGTGGACGATTTCACTGACAAATCGATCACGTCGGTTCCGTCGCCACCGGCAACTCCACCGGGCATCGTCCCGGCACTCGCGAAAACAAAGGAGTCATTCCCCGTGCCGCCCAAGGCCCATTCGACTGAGGAGAATGGAATAGAAGAATCGACCGATCCATTTCCAGCGCCGATAATATTCCAGAGTCGATTACCGGAGACCATTTGCAAACGATCGGTGCCTATGCCTCCATCGAATTCAGCCACCGCATTTCCCAAGGTTAGTCGATCGTTCCCCGCTCCTCCCGCAATGTTCACCTTTTCGATGCGCGATACAAGAATCGAAAAACCATCGACTGTGATTCGGTTTGCATCGTAGACGATTTGGTTGTCATAGGAACCTGCATCGACCAGGAGGCTGTCATTCCCTTCCAGCCCTTCGATCCACAAGCTCGCATCGACTGAAAGCGTACCAGCAAAAATCGTTTGGCCATTGCGTGTCACATTCCATTGATTGGTGGCTCCTGTCCCCGTGTAGGAAGCGACGAAGGTATCACCCAAATGCGAACCACTGATCAAACTCCCAACGGCACCTCGAACGACAGCGGTCGACTGCAAGCCTGTAGACTCGCGGGATGCAACGATGGAATCTCCCGGCGCGACGACCAATTCGTCGCTTGCCGAAGATGGACCGCTGACCAGATCCAAAGCGCCGACAAAAATCGCGGAATTCGGCGAAGTCTCCTGAAGCAGTAGCTCTTTTCCCGTCGGGTCGCTTGTGCTTTGGATCCGGATCGCTATCTGATCGATTTGACTGGGATCGGCATTCGCCATGGAATCACGAGACTCCAAGACTGCGGTCTGTCCGACACCATAAAACGCTTGATTGAGTCGAACGTATCTTTGGCTATCCAGTGCGTATTGGATCGCACCGGCAACATTCAATCGGCCACCAGTAGCGGTCTTGCCGGCAAGTGCTGGGGTCAGCGTGACGCTATTGAGAATCGCTGACTTGATTTCCTCAGCTCCAAAATCAGGCAGATTCAGCGATGCCAGAAGGGCGGCCGCGCCTGCGACATGCGGCGCTGCCATCGACGTCCCCGACATCGTTCCGTAAACGCCGGCAGGCATGGTGGAATAGATCCCCACACCGGGCGCTGCAAGATCGACTTGAGTCGAACTGTAGTTGGAGAAACTAGCCAGTGCTCCCGTGCTGGCCAAAGCAGCTACGGAGAGGACATTGTCAAAGGATGCTGCCGTTTCGGTGGACGTACCGATCGTGGAATTCGCGTTGGCCGGAAAGAAGTAGCTGGTATCGATATTGGCGGATGAATTGCCGGCTGCTGCGACGAAAAGAATGTCCGCTTTAGCGCTGCGAATCACCGCATCATGAATCGCCTGGGAATAAAAGTTACCACCCCAGGAATTGTTGGTAGCGACTAGTCGAATTCCATGCCTCACTTTGAGATCCGTCAGGTAGTCGATCGCTTCGACCGCATCCGCAACAGAACCGCCGTTGGGGCCAAAGAACTTGGCGCCAATGATCTTCACATTCCAAGCCATCCCGGCGACCCCGATGCCGTTTCCTCCGACAGCGCCGATGGTACCTGCAACGTGCGTTCCGTGATCGTCCTGGATCCCATCGTAAATCGAATTGTCATTGGAGGCGGCATCCCATCCGTGGATGTCGTCGCGGTATCCATTTCCGTCGTTATCGATCCCGTCCCCGGGGATCTCGTAGGGATTCACCCAGATGTTAGCCGCCAAGTCCGGATGATCGATCTGCAGACCTTCATCGATGACACCAATGATCACATCCTGACTTCCGGTATAGCCAGTTTCCCAAGCCTTCTCTGCCTGTGCTCCAAACGTATTGGTTGTCCCGGTAGGTCCGACAGCACTTGGCAGATCATCGCTGTAGAGGCCCCACAAGTTTCCATTGAGGTATCCAGGATCGTTGCTGACC
>JBJSWM010000477.1:0-1047 GCA_046085865.1 Pirellulaceae bacterium | reverse complement strand
GTTGAAGTTGGCTGTCTGCCGCGCGATAAACAAGTCCGAATCCGCCTCGCCCAAGTTGCTCGATGACGCGATAGCGCTCTCCGATGATTAATCCTGACTTTTGCCGAGGCGCTGCTGGATGGCTTGGAATCTTCGCTGGGGATGCTGGGGGCAGGCCATATGATAGGTTCTCTGCGCTGGGATCTCTTTCTTGGCTTTCTGTGAAGATCGCCTCGACGCGATCGATGATCCCTGTATGTGGTAAGAACCTTACCCGATACTGATCCCAAGAGATCGACTTCCCTTGCTGCACAAGATGGTGGATTTCGATCTTCAGCAGTTGTTTCAGGGTTCTTTGGCGAGATACTTCCGGGACACGCTCCAGCCACTGTTCGATCGGCGGAGCGACCCCGGCGAGAAACTGCTCTTCGAACTGGTCGCAAAAGAGATCGAACGCTTCGTCATCGATGGGCGCCTGATTCCAACGGTTGCAAACCTGTTCCAAAGCCTTCGGGAACTCCCCGCCTAGCTGTTCGTATCGGCTTCGAAACTGAGCTAACAGTTCTGCGGCAGGAACTGAGCCGAGTTGATGCTGAAAATCTGCAAGCACCAGACGTTGTTGGCTTTCAAGATCCTCCGCCAGCCAGGGGAGGATAGAGAGGTAGTGTCCCACGTCGGCGGGGAGTGTTTTTCTGAATCGGACTTTCTGGTCGGCAAGGGCCAGTGAGAGCTGCTGCTGGTGGGTTAGGTTTGGATTGCCGGTAAGGCATTGGATCAGGCTTGCCAAACCCGATTCCAGTTGCTGGATCAGTCGTTCCAGATCGTCCATCCGAGGCCCCCCGCCATTCAACGCGACCTAATCACCTGGATCATGAAATCGCAGATCGCAATATAAGCCTGCGTGGGTACGTTTGCAAAACTCCACCACTCGTTTTCTGACTCAATTCGGTGATGGCCCCGCACCCTTTCTAACTTCGGCAGGGCGATCTCTCGGGCTTCCGGTAGCCACAGCACCCAATCACCCTCCCAAGGGTAGTGTCGCTGAGGAGGAACGACGAAGCGGTGAGG
>JBJSWM010000476.1:0-3550 GCA_046085865.1 Pirellulaceae bacterium | reverse complement strand
ACACTTACACAGCGTTGCTCATCGACTTTCAGGCGATGACATGGTCAACCGGTTTTGCAGGGAGAGAAGGGATCCAGATGAGGAAGCATACGACCACGATCCGTCGTGTCGGAATACTATTTGCGGGCGGACCTGCTCCTGGGGCCAATGCCGTAATTTCGACGGCTGCCGTTGCGTTTTGTAACGCGGGTATCGAAGTGCTTGGAATCAAGCACGGTTATTCGAAGTTGGTGGAATTTGGTCCAGATAGGCCGCTGAGGGAGGGGGATGACTTTATCCGAATCACTCACGATGTACTGCACCACACCCGCACATCCCAGGGCATCATGATTGGTACGGCGCGAACCAACCCTGGGAAAATGGTGTCGCACCCCGATCATTTGAATGATCCAGACAAATCGGCTCCTTTGCGTCGGGTGGACCAAGCGTTGAGGTCGTTGGGGGTCGATGCCCTGATCAGTATTGGCGGTGACGACACCCTGAAAACCGCCAATAAGATGATGATGCTGCAGGATCATCTTCCTGAGGGGACATCGAAGATTCCAGTGATTCATCTGCCCAAGACGATCGATAACGACTATTCAGGGATCGACTTTACCTTTGGCTATTTCACCGCGGTCGAAACGCTGGCCAGTGAGATTCGCAATCTGAATCATGATGCATCGGCCGGTCAGGCATACTTCTTGTGCGAAGCGATGGGGCGCAGCGCCGGGTGGCTTGCCTACGGCGCAGCAATCGCCGGTGAGGCGTGTCTGGTGCTTAGCGTCGAAGACATTCAGGGGCCACTACGAGCGATCGAAAAGATGACCGACTCCTCGACTGGCAAGACGCGGGAGCGGCCGGTGATGGTCCTGGAGAATGTCGTAGATCGGATGGTCAAGACCATGCAGATGCGACAGAAGCAGGGACGCAACTACGGCGTCATCGTGATCGCAGAAGGGTTGGCCGAATACCTACCCAGTAAAAACCTGGAGGGAATTCCTCGAGACGACCATGGACACATTTCGATCGCCAATGTGCAGATCGGTCGTATGCTGGCCGAACTGGTGGCGGCCGAACACAAGAAACGGACGGGAAGTTCGCGGAAAGTAACCCCCTTGCAGTTGGGCTACGAATCGCGATGTGCCCCGCCTCATGCTTTCGACATCATGCTTGGATCGCAGATCGGTGCCGGCGCTTATAGGGCCTTGATTGAAGAGCGACTGGCAGGTGTGATGGTCTCCGTCGGTGGGCAGCTGGATCTGAGCTATGTGCCGTTTGAGCAGTTGGTGGATCCAGAGACGCTGGTGACCAAAGTGAGATTCATCGAGCCCAAGAGTGACTTCCATCGATTGGCTCGGTTCCTGGAAACTTGCGGGGAAGATTGACGTGGCGAAATGCGAGATTCGGCCAGCGACGGACAGGAAGACCCGCAAGGACTTCATCGGCCAGCTCTGGGATATCTATCGAAATGATCCTTGCTGGGTCCCTCCGTTGATCGGCAATCAGATGGAGCTGGTTGGGTTTCGTTATCATCCCTTTCACGACCAGAACCAAGTGGCGAATTTTGTCGCCTACCAAGGGATTCGGCCTGTGGGGCGCATCACTGCGATCGTCAATCGTGGCCACATCGAAAGGTACTCGGAAAATCGAGGCTTCTTCGGTTTCTTTGAGTCGATCGATGACCGCGACGTCTCCCGGGGATTGTTCGATGCAGCGTTTCAGTGGCTGAAATCTCAGGGGATGGAGTCCATCCGTGGGCCCGTCAACCCGTCGCTCAATCATGACATCGGGTGCTTGGTGTCGGGCTTCGATACGCCACCGACCTTCATGATGGCACACAATCTTCCCCACTATGAATCGTTGATTCTCGATTCGGGGTTTGCCAAGTCGCAGGATGTCTTCTCCTTCGAGGGAGACATCTCCATGCTGGATCGACTCGACCCGAAACTCGATTTTGTCATTCAGGAACTGCAGCGAAGATTCAACGTCGTTGCGCGGCGCATGGACACGCGCAAGCTGGACTCGGAAGTCGCGCTGTTCCTCGATATTTACAACAAATCGCTTCAGTCCACTTGGGGCTTTGTCCCGCTGACCGACGCCGAGGTTCGCTTCATGGCCAAGGGTTTGAAGATGCTGATCGAGCCAGATTTGACGACGATTCTGGAGGTGGACGGCAAGCCGGTGGGGGCTGGACTTGGTCTGCTGGATTACAACCCTAGGATCAAAAAGATACAGGGCCGTTTGTTTCCTTTTGGTTTCCTGCACTTGATACTGGGGCGAAAGAAACTGCATCGAGCCAGAATGATGTGCACCTATGTTCTGCCCGAATGGCAGCGTTGGGGGCTTGGGCTATTGCTGCTCGAGCGGATGCGGCCCGATTGCTTGGCTCGCGGAATCAAAGAAGCGGAGTTCTCCTGGGTTTTGGAGAGCAACCATCTGTCGCGGGGTAGTTTGGAGCGGGGGGGAGCGAAGTTGGCCAAGACCTATCGAATCTACGACAGGGATCTCTAGCTTTTTCGCTCCGTAAATGACCCAGTGTCGCTGGAGCCATCAAGCGCCAATATCGGTGGAGTCCGCTGCGTTGGATTTCTTCTTGCGATCGGACTTTTTCCCTTTGTTCGATTTGCCGGAGCGGCCTCGTTTCTTGGCATCCCCCGACGTGATCTCCTGCTCCAGGGTCTGAATGTATTCTGGAAATTTTGCCAGTTCTTCGGCCGGGACTTCCGGGAATTTCAGATCCATCTTCTGCAGATGCTGCGTGATGATGTCGGCCACGACGGCTCGCGTATACCATTTGTCGTCGCCGGGGACGACATACCACGGAGCGGCCTTCGTGCTGGTCGCCGGTAGCATCGCATCGATCGCTTCCTCATACTTATCCCACAGAGCCCTTTCCTTGAGATCCCCAGCGTTGAATTTCCAGTGCTTTGTGGAATCCTTCAACCGCTCCAGAAGCCGCTTCCTTTGCTCCTTCTGGGATACGTGCAAAAAGATCTTGATGACCGTGGTGCCATGACGCGTTAGCATCTCTTCGAACTGGCGAATTTCGGCAAATCGATGCTCCCACAGCGACTCCCCCTTATGCAGTGTTGGAAGGACCTGGGGCTTGAGGAACTCAGGGTGCACTCGCACCACCAGCACTTCCTCATAGTAGGAACGATTGAAGATCCCGATCATCCCTCGCTTGGGAAGGCATCGCATCGGGCGCATCAAAAAATGATGCTGCAGCTCTTCGGAATTAGGTGCCTTGAAGGATGAGACGACGCAGCCTTGAGGATTGATACCACCCATGACGTGGCGAATGGTACCATCCTTCCCTGCGGCATCCATCCCCTGCAAAATCACTAGCAGCGATTGCTTTCCATCGGCATAAAGTCGTTCCTGTGCTCCCTGAAGGGAGGAAACGTCGGATGACAGCGCTTGCGCTGCTTTTTCCTTCATGCCATCGATCGATGGACCGCTGGTAGGGAGCTTGCGAATGCGGAGTTTCTCACCGAAGGGAACACGAAATTTCTTTAGGTCGAATTGGTGCGTGTTGGCCATCGAAATGCCTGCAGCTAGAAAACGG
>JBJSWM010000475.1:0-1713 GCA_046085865.1 Pirellulaceae bacterium | reverse complement strand
TCGCAACGAACGGCAGATGGGCTATTTCATCCATCAGGGCTGCTTAGTCATCAGTTCGCAGGTGGACGAAGCGGAAAAGCTGGCGCAGCGATGGACCGGCAACGGGATCGACTTCAAACCGCTATCGGACAATCGGCGGTTCACGACGATCATGAGCCGCTGTGTGGGTGTGGAAGGGGAGCGACCGCAGGCATCGTTCTACGTCGATCCTATCGCCATCTTCAAGGAAGTTATCAAGGGGAATCCCAATGGAACCATGGCGCTAACCTTTCTTCCGGTGCTGGGCCTGGATGGGGTCCAGGGCGTCGGCGGATCGCTGATCTTGCAAACCAAAGAATTCGATTCGGTCACCCACCTCCATCTGCTTCTTGCAAGTCCCCGCAAAAATCTGCTGGATGTGATTCGCCCCAAGAGCGGACCAACCGATCCGGAGGATTGGGTAGCAGAGGATGCGGGTAGCTACATTACCGTCAACTGGGATGTCAAAAAGACGCTTTCCGCGGTGGCCAAAATCTTCGATAACTTCCGTGGCGAAGGGGCTTTTCAGGACGAGGCACTAAACCGGGTTTCGGAGTTCCTGGGGATCGATTTCCAAAAGGAATTCCTCGATCAACTGGGCGATCGCTTCTCGCTGGCTCAGTTCTTCATCCGCCCCGCCAAGCTCAACAGCGGAAGCAACGTCTACTGCATCCACCTCAAAGATGGCTCGGCATTCCGCACCGACATCATGCCAAAGCTTTTTGAAAAGCTGAAGCAGATGGATGATCGATGGACCACCACCGTGGTTGCCGGAGAAACCACCTATGCGTTTGAACTGCCGACGGGTAACGCGCAAGCGATTCGGGCACCGGAAGTCTGCATGACGGTTGCGGGCAATATGATTCTGGTCGCCGACAGCCGTGCGATGCTGGAACGCGCGTTGGCGACACGGCAGGGACAGAACGAAATACTCGCCGACTCAGTGGAGTACAAATTGGTGAGAGACCGCATCAAGGCGCAGTTGCGGGACCAGGAAAGCAGCATTGTTTCCTACACCCGACCCGAAGAATCGCTGCGGCTTTTCTACGACCTAGCAGCCGATCCTGAGAACAAAGCACGCTTGAAAGAACTCTCGGAGAGCAATCCGATCTTCGCTGCGCTCAGCAATGGGTTGGAGAAGTACAAACTGCCTCCCTTTGAAGTGATCGCTAAGTACTTGGCGCCTGCTGGTTCCTTCATCGTCGAAGACGAGACCGGAATCCATCAGACCGCTTTTTCCATGCGGAGAGAGTAACCGCCTAGGGCATGGGGTTGCGGTTGGCGGTGAGCCAAGGCGCGACCATCGATGGTGAGTTGAGAAGCCGGACCATTGTTGCGTCCGGTTTCCTTGAATCTCTGTGCAGAAAGTCGACTGGGGCCTGCAGGAACACCCAGTGTTCCGGGGCTGGTTTCCCAAGGGTGCTTTGCGGTTTCCCGGTGGCTTCATTCACCGCCAAGGTAGAATCAAGCGCAGGAATCCCAACGCTCTTTGCGCCTCGCGCTGCTGATCATCGGGATGATCGTCAAGATTCCTACAGCCAGAGAAGCAGGTTCGGGAACTGTGCTGAAGAACCTAAGCACCTACCAACCGTCCAGATCGTGCGTTGCGGTCCATCTGCATTTTTGTGTGGGGTGCGATCGCTTCACGGCTCCGACTCCAATCCGGTCATGGAACGTCACCGCTCAGATCGCGCT
>JBJSWM010000474.1:0-1572 GCA_046085865.1 Pirellulaceae bacterium | reverse complement strand
CCCCAAACCTTCGGGAGGCGAATTGGTGTAGATCGAACCCTTGATGGTTCCCTGACCCAGCAGCGTATCGAACAGGTTGAAGCTGTCCGTACCGGTGTTCCGCAATTTCAGAGTCAACCGATTGACTCCGAAGCTATTCGCTGCGGTTCCTGACGTACGAAACATCGAGCCCAGAGAGACACCCGACGCAAAGGCAACCGCATCGGAACCGTTTTCGGTTGCCGAAAGATTGCTGGTGGACAAAACCGCTGCCGACGCAGACGTCGACAAGCAAAGTAGGCTCGCGAAAGCAGCCAGAGCGAATCGAATGAACATGGCACCTCCTATCGGTAGTCGTTTCTTCGACTTCGAAAGTGTCGTAACTTGATTCAGTCCCAGAATCCATGGCACTTAAATTGATGGCCTAATCCAACTCACGTACGAAAGGTAATTCATTACAAAATCTGGCCGCAAATTGAACAGGAGGAAAATGCTGCTTTTGGATGTTTCGCAAAAACACCGTTGCGAACAATCGTTTCAATCGTTACAGATCCAACCTGCTTCAATAAAGGAACTGATCATGCGTGCGTTTTCGATCGGCTGGGTCTTGGTGATCGCTTTGCTTTCTGTGGTCCTAACGAATCTCAATGGATGGAGTCAAGGCGGAAACTTCCAGACGGGGACTTTCGCAACGGTTCCTAATGCAACCGCCCAGTCGGCAGGTGAAGTGATAGCTTTGACGCAATCGCTAGCTGACGGTTCGCAGCAGTTGTGTCTGGTCGATTTGCAAAAAAAATCGCTGGTTGTCTATCACATCGCACCTGGCACTGGAGCCATCCAGTTGAAGAGTGCCAGGCGATGGGACGCTGATGTGATGCTGGAAGAATTTAATAGCGGTGAACCGACTCCGGAAAAGGTACGGCTTCTTTTGGGCCGCTGAGTCGAAGAGCTGTCGTCGGCCGGCGGTGCATTTTGGAAATGGTTGCCGGCTTGGGTAGTGGATTTCCGGATGTCGAAATAGCTTCCTTCTAGCTTGGCCCTCGGACTGGACACTTTGGCGGAGGTGGGGTGGATCGGGAGTCAGGGGGCGAACCTTGGAAGATTCCGACGTCCCTACCGGTCGTTCCTCCTCATGAGGCAGCCTGCTGGCTGTTCCTTCAGTCAGACCCATGGGGTTTCGGCCCTACCGAGGTTCGTACCCTTCTTTTTCTCAGGACGCTTCGAAACGAGGTGGGGGATTTCGGCAAACGGAGGCTTTTGAGCACGCCTGATTTTGCCCGTGCGCCCCGTCGCTTGTTCTACGAGTCCGCGTCGCCCCTGCCTCGCGTCGCCCCTGCCTCGCTAGGTGGAAGCTCTGCTTGGTGGACGCTCAGTGGATCGCTGGCTACCATGTCATTTGAAGAGCCGCCATTCTGCGAGACGAATTTAGGATGTTCGTGGTGCAGAGAAGAGGGGTGGAAACAAACGGTGGGACCCTCTGTGGATGGGTCCTAAGGCAGAAGAACTTATGGAAAGAGAGGCGTTGCGTGCGAACTGGAGTGCGATGGTTTTTCGGTATGTTGCTGGCGACAGGAATGGGTGGTGCTGGGCAAG
>JBJSWM010000473.1:0-1576 GCA_046085865.1 Pirellulaceae bacterium | reverse complement strand
GTCAGCAGAGGACCTGATGGCTTGCTTTCCGGCAACTCCAAACGCGACACCTCCAGCAACAGAGCGAAGGTGGCTTTGGACTGGTGGTCCCTCCCGTCGATGTAGAACCAGTGGTCGCGATAAAGGACTGCGACCGCCGCGTGTTCGGGAGGGTGCTTGCCCGACGCGAGGCACACGTGCAGCAGCCCGCCGAGCACTTGGTTCCAGTCGAAGAGACTTCCGTCAGGATTGCGTGTGGTAGGAGCCAGACCACATGCCAAGTGCTGCGGGGGAACCTCGATGCCGTGAGCCGCGAAGAAGAGAACCTGCTGCAGGGACCGCGTTTCGACATCCAGCGATCGGTACCCTTCTAGCGGTTTGTTTTCCTGGTAAGGATCGGAGCGGTCGGAGGTCAGGTCGAGTGTACGAGCGGCGGGGTCGAGATGAAAAGCCTGTGCGAAGTTGAGCCAATCGGAGTCGGCAGGGTCGATGGGAGCCACTCGCATCACCGGTTGCTTGGTGCGTTTGATCAGGTCGACTCCTCGATCGCTATGGCGAAGTTCGATCGAATCTCGAAAGCACTCCAGGGCGTCGCTGACGGTGACTTGACCCTTTGGCAGATCCGCAGGCACCGATTCTTCCCGTTCCTGTGAGCAAAGTGTGATCACTTGGCGGTCCTGCAGTCGCTGTAGCGCGCTCACCCCGTCAAGGAATTGCTGGTAGTCGGGTGGGGCTGTCGGAGTCGGACCACTGGCGGTCTCGGCGTTAGAGACCCAGTTCAGGTTTTCTAGATAGAGTCGAAAGACGGTGGAGATAGGCCAAGTCGTTCGCGAAAGGTAGGCGACACCGTCCAGCGAAATCGGGGTGAATAGTCTTCTGGTGAACTCCTCGTCATCCATCGGTGTGTAGCTGAGCGTGGGACGGCTGGCGCGGTTCCATCCAATTTGTGGAAGCACACTGCCACGAAACAGGAATGCATCGCCGGTCGCAGCGCCGGTGAAAAACGGAGTCGCCTGGAGGCCACCAGCAACTTCCTGCTGGTCGGCGATGGCGCTGATCGCCAGACTGCTAGGGGTATCGACGTACCGCAGTCGCACCAAGTTCAAAAGGAGCTGCTGCTCGCCGGTCTCTTTGATCGCATCGTTGTAGGGGATTCGCGTCTGCAGCAGTTGGCGAGGCCCGAAACTGCATCCGCTGACCCAAAGCAGTAAGGCTCCGTAGCACCAAAGGATCGCGGAGCGAGTGATTGTCAGGCTAAGGTTTGGTTGATTGCGAGCATCCATGCAAAGAAGTATCGACTCGGTCAACTTAGCGGGCTGAGGAAACTGGTCGGGGTTGACCGAACGAATCGACGAATGCTAGCCAAACGTCGTTTCCTTTGGATGACTAGGTAGCGGCCGTAAGTGGTTGCTGTGGAGGGGCAGAAAGGAGGGTCGAGCCTCCCCTTGGGGTTGAATGCTTGCGATGGATTTCACCCTCCCCTTTGGAGGGTCGTGAGGAACGAGCGGGGAGGGCCTTCTCTTTCCGCTCCATCCATCGCGGACCATTCCAGCCCGAAAGGACTCATGCGCTATCCCCCTCCCCGCTTCGTCGTTCC
>JBJSWM010000472.1:0-7212 GCA_046085865.1 Pirellulaceae bacterium | reverse complement strand
CCGGTCTGATCACCTTGGGTGGTTATCACGCTTATGGCCCAGGAGGCTATGGCAACACACCGATCGCTGCTTTACTTCCAGTCGAATTCGATTCTCGCGTCCGCCAGGCCTTCGGAAGCCCGATCATCGAGGCGCTGCACCACTCGGGCCCACTCCCGATGAAGATGATCGCCAATCATCCAATCGTCACCCTGGGCGACCAAATCGACAGCGCCGAACTCTGGAAGGCCTTGCCACCTCTTCAAGGCGCCAACCGCTGGCGGCGAATCCGCAATGCTCCAGGAGTCCAGGTGCTGGTCGCAGGACCCAAGGAACAGCCTCTGGTGGTGGTGGGCGAGGCAGAGAAAGGACGTGTGCTGTCGCTGGCCTTCGATGGTTCCTATCAGTGGTGGCTAGCCGGCAAAGAGGAACAGCACAAGCGATTCTGGCGCCAAGCCCTGCTCTGGTGCATGCGCCGCGAGTCAGCCGAAGAGGGACTTTCGATCGCGATGGACAAACGACGTCTTTTTCGAGACGAATCGACCAATCTGGAGGTGATTTGGAATCCAGGGGAATCCGGTCAGCCGATCCCGGATGGAACCCGAATGCGACTTTTTCGCGATGGGGCGGACCAGGGAGGCATCATCCTCAATCGCAGCGAGGCCAATCGAATGAGCGGCAAGTTGCAGTCGGGACTTCCCCCCGGTCGCTATCAACTGAAAGCCACCACCACCAACAGTCAAGGGAAACCACTCGAAGCCAACCTGCCATTCTCCATTCTTTCCAGCTCGGCAGAGACCATGGAGTCGAATCCCGACTGGGGATTGATCGAACAGATGGCCAAGTTGAATGAGCCGGCGGGTGGAGCGATCTACGCGCCCGAACAGGTTCCCGATGCACTCGACTGGCTGGCGAAACATCGCAAGGCGTCGGCAGTTCCCTGGTCGGATAATCATCGCCTGGGAGATGGTCTGGCCGACAGCTGGCTGTTGTTTCTCGCAATCGTCACCCTGTGGCTGATCCAGTGGTGGCTGCGCATGCGGTGGAGTCTTCCCTAAGCGACGTCGTGCTGAGACCGCTCGACGCACGCCATCTTGCACGGGACACCACAAAGACGACTGGAAATTCGGTTGGCCTTCAGCCGCCGATCCATCGATGGACCAAGCTGGCCAGCAAACCGCCAACGATCGGGCCAGCGACAGGAACCCATGCATACGACCAGTCGCCGTTTCCCTTCCCCGGAATCGGAAGCAGGTGATGAGCCAGTCGGGGCATGAGATCCCGAGCGGGGTTGATGGCGTAGCCCGTCGTGCCACCCAGCGAAAGGCCAATCGCAAAGACCAGCAGTGCGACGGGAATCAGTCCTAGAGCCCCCATTCCCAGAGTCCCTTCACTGTGGGTTGCCTTGACGCTCAGGAAGATCGCCAGCACCAATACGAAGGTACCGACAAGCTCACAGAAGAACGCTTGCCCGTTGCCCGGAAGATTCGCGCTGGTGGAAAAGCACGCCAGTTTGGCACCAGGATCCTCGGTCGCTTGGAAGTGCGGGCGATAAAAAAAATAGACCAGCACGGCCCCCAGCCAAGCTCCCGCACATTGCGCGAGGATGTAAGTGATGCAGTCAGCCCAGGCAAGTTTGCCTGAAGCCGCGATCGCTAAGGTCAGTGCAGGATTCAGGTGGGCACCACTGGCCGATTCGGAACACATCGCCCCGATGTAAACCGCCATCGCCCAGCCTGCCGTGATCACAATCCAGCCAGCTTGGTTTCCTTTGGTGCCCTTCAGCAGCACGTTGGCCACCACACCATTGCCCAGCAGGATCAAAATCATCGTGCCTAAGAACTCAGCCATCCAGGGTGACATCGTTTGCTCCTTCCGTAGGGATTCGGTTGATCGGCTGCAGTGCCGGCAGAGAGAATAGGGTCAGGCGATCTGGTGGACATCGACAATCTTACGCCAACGCACCATCTGCTGGTCGATCCAGGAGGCATCGTACCCCAAGGCGTCCGCCATTTCCTTTGCAACCTGCCTGGCGATGCGATCGGCGCTTCGCGCATCTTGAAGCAGCAATCGAGATCTTCTGGCAAGAACGTCCTCGACCTGTCTTGCCATCTGATGGCTGACGGCCCAGCGGATATCGCAGATGCGAAGAGGGAGATTCGGGTCGATGCGTCTGTCCCACTCAGGGTGGTCCCGCAGCAGCGTGTTGGCTTGGGACGAGGAGTCAGGAATCGGATGGTTTTTGGTCTGGGAGTCTGGGCCTGATGGAGACCATTCGTTTTGGATCTGTTGGACAGCATCTTCGGCCATCTTTCGCACCGTGGTCCACTTGCCCCCGGTGACAGTCCAGAATCCGTTCGCTTCTCGCTTCACCAGGTGATCGCGGGAAAGCGCAGCGGTGCGGGTGGTCCCCGATGATTGGACTAGTGGCCGGATGCCAGTAAAGACACTTCGTACATCCTCTCGCCGAGGTGGTCGCGACAGATAATCACCTGCGGTTTGCAGCAGGAATTCGATCTCCTGATCCTGCGCCTGGGGTTCGACTTCGGCTTTGGGCAAGGGGGTGTCGGTGGTGCCGATGAGGGTGGTGTCCAGCCAAGGGATCATGAAGATGACGCGGCCGTCGGAAGTCTTCGGGACGATGACAGCGGTATCGCCTGGAAGGAAGCTTCGATCGAGCACCAGGTGCACTCCCTGGCTGGCGGCGACGATGGGGGTGGTATCGGCGGATGCCATGCATCGGACTTCATCGCAGAAGGGGCCTGCCGCATTGACCACCGCGCGTGCTTCGATCGACAGTCTCCTGCCGCTCTCGCCGTCCTGCGCCTCCACGCCGTGGATCTTCTGACTGGATCGCATCAGTCCCGTCGCAGCGACATAGTTGAGCAGGCAGGCTCCCAGGCGATCGGCTTCGCATGCCATGTCGATCAGTAGACGGCTGTCATCGAACTGGCCGTCGGAGTAGAGGACGCCATGGCGGATGGTCTTCGGGGACAAGGTGGGAAAGAGGCTTTGCATCGTCTTGCCGGAGACCATGCGGGATTTTTCCCAGCCTTGGCTGCCTGCTAGCAGGTCGTAAACCTTCATTCCCAGGCCATAGAACCACTGCTGCCATCGCGATTGACAAGGGATAGCGAAGGTGCGGGCATGAACGACATGCGGCGCGTTCTGGCGCAGTCGTGTCCTTTCCCTCAAGGCATCCCGAACCAGTCCGATCTGTGCCTGCTGCAGGTAGCGGACTCCTCCGTGGACCAGCTTCGTCGACCGGCTGCTGGTGCCCTTTCCGAAATCGAAGCGTTCGATCAGCGCCACCTCCATGCCGCGGAGCCTGGCATCCAGCGCAATACCAACGCCGGTGGCACCCCCTCCGATCACCACCAAGTCCCAAGGCTCGCGCCGCGACAAAAGCCGATTGAGATTCGCTTGTCGATCCATCCTGCAGGACTCCCTGAATGTGCTGGAGCTTGGTGTTCGCGAATTGGCTGATGCTTCACGCGTCTGGTAGCGACCAACCGCTCGATCGCTCCACCGCGCGATTCCACTGCGCGCGAAGTTCCGACGCTCGATCAGCCGACAACAACGGCTCGAACACCCGTTCCGCTTCCCAGCATTCGGCCAACTCCTGCTTGTCCTTCCAGAGGCCAGCCTGCAAGCCAGCCAGATAGGCAGCTCCCAGCGCCGTGGTCTCCAGCACGCGGGGTCGCACGACGGGCGCCTGCAGCAGGTCGGCCTGGAACTGCATCAGCAGGTCGTTCGCCGCTGCCCCGCCATCGACTCGCAGTTGCTCCACTCGGATCCCCGAATCGGCTTCCATGGCACCCAGCACATCGGCGACTTGGTAGGCGATTCCCTCCAAGCAGGCGCGCGCCAGGTGCGCTTTGGTCGTGCCTCGAGTGATTCCCAGGATCGTGCCTCGCGCGTCGGGATCCCAGTGGGGGGCGCCAAGACCGGTTAGTGCAGGAACGACGTACACCCCTCCGCTGTCGGGCACTTCCCTAGCCAATTGCTCGACTTCCCGCGCATGCTGGATCACACCCAGCCCATCCCTCAACCACTGCACGATCGCCCCCGCGATGAAGACGCTGCCTTCCAGAGCGTACTCCAGCTGGCCGTCGGTCTTCCAGGCGATGGTCGTCAGCAGTTGACGCTGGCTGGCGCGTGGCTTGTCTCCGGTGTGCATCAGCATGAAGCAGCCGGTACCGTAGGTGTTCTTTGCCATGCCATCGTGATGGCAGATCTGGCCGAACAGCGCCGCTTGCTGGTCCCCTGCCACGCCACCGATTGCGATCGGCCGCCCGAACCACTCGGCGTCCGTCGTCCCGAACAGATGGCTGGAGGGAAGGATCTCCGGCAGTACCGAACGCGGGATCTGGAAGAGATCCAGCAGGCTGTCATCCCACTGACCTGTCTTCAGGTCGACCAGCAACGTCCGCGATGCATTGCTGACGTCGGTGGCATGGACCCTACCCCCGGTCAGCTTCCAAAGCAACCAGGAGTCGACGGTGCCAAACGCCAACTCGCCCTCCTGAGCGCGGCGTCGAGCGTCGGGGAAATGGTCGAGCATCCACTGGAGTTTGGTGGCCGAGAAATAGGAATCCAGCACCAGGCCGGTGCGCTGCTGAATCATCGGCCCGCGTCCGTCCGCAATCAGTTGTCGGCACCGCGGCGCCGTGCGACGATCCTGCCATACGATCGCCGTTCCCAGAGGCTGACCTGTCTTTCGATCCCACAGCACCGTCGTCTCTCGCTGGTTGGTGATACCGATCGATGCGATGTCGCTGGGTGCCATCCCCGCTTTGCGAAGAACCTCTTGAGCCACCTCGATCTGCGACTGCCAGATCTCCATCGCGTCATGCTCGACCCACCCCGGTTTGGGATAGTGCTGCTTGAATTCCTTTTGCGCCACCTGCAGCACCCTCCCCTGCCGATCGAAAAGCAGAGCGCGGGAACTGGTGGTACCTTGGTCGAGTGCGAGGATCGCTTGCATCATCCACCTGAGTCATCGGAAAGGAGAGGAAAGGAGAGGACAGGAAGTTGCACCCATGCGGTAACAGATAGGATCGGGTGCTTTCCAAAAGGAGTCATGGCCCGATGCACAGGATGGCATCGTAGGTTCGCAGGAAGATCCTGCCGTGAGCGAAAACGGGGGTGGCCACCGTGGCGCTGTCGACTGGATTGGTCGCCACCAGATCAAATGAGTCGGCATGGCGGATGACAAAGGTGGTGCCATCTTCACGAGTCAGGTAGACGTGATCGCCGGCGATCACCGGGGAGCTGCTGAAATCGTGCCGACTTTTTGGCAGTGCTTCCTGCCAGAGGATTTTCCCTGTCGATGCTTCTAGGCAGGAGACCAATCCCTTGTCGCCGCAGAGGTAGACGCGATTTCCTGCCACGGCAGGAGTTGGCACATCAGCGCCCAGATCCAATCGCCATGCCTGCCGACCTCCATCCTCGCCACCGGTTCGAAGCGCGGTCAACGTCGCTCCACGAGCATAGGGGCAAAGAACCAAATCGCCTGCCAGCACGGGCGATGCGATGGTTCGGAAATACTGTTCCTTCCCAGGATTGAATCCCCCTTGGGACCACAGCAGTTGCCCGTCGGCGGCGCGATGAGCCGTCGCGTGGTCGGCTCCCAGGGTGATGATCGCCGTCGTTCCGTCGATCGTCGCAACCACCGGGGTGGTGTAGGCCTGATGGCTTTCTTCGATCGAGTCCATCATCCGATCGGTCTTCCATCGCACTTGGCCTGTCTTCAGATCGTAAGCGACCAGATAGCTTGGGCCGGTCTGCATGACCGCTACGACCACCAAGCCATCGACAAGGATCGGCGAGGTTCCCAGGTCCCACCAGAGCGAATCCTCTCCGAATCGTTTCTGTAGATTGTCCTGCCAGAGAATCTTTCCCTGAAGATCGCAGCAGGCCAAGTCGCCGCTCTTGAAATAGGCGACAACCCGCTGCCCGTCGGTTACGGGGGATGAGTTGGCCCCACTGGCTTTGGCATGCTTGCCAGCGACCTCCTCGCCCAGCTCCACCGTCCAGAGAATCTTGCCTTCCAGGGAGATCGATTGAAGGAGATTCTTTCCATCGCGCCCTGCGGTCGTCAGGATCCGATCGCCAGCCACGACCGGGGTGGATGCACCGCGATCAGGTAGCTCCAATCTCCAAACGATCTTTTCGGACTCGCTCCATCGGATTGGATAGTGACCATCGAGTGCTCGCCCGTCCCCGAATGGACCCCGCCAATTCGGCCAAGGCTGCTCCGCCGACAAAGGTCTGATCCCTTGAAGCAGGCAGATCGAAGCGATCGCCATCAACCGCACCAAGAAATCGCCATCTCGCATCGCTTTCACTCCATCTCTCGATCGCTTCGGGGCAACGAAAATCGATTCCCCTTCAGTCGCTCTATCCTATCGATTCCCCCTGCTTTCCGCACGCAGGGTGCGATGGTGATTGGTATGATCAAAGGGTACAGTCGTCCCTGATCTGGACATGCCGGGTTGGGTGCAATGGGAGGAAGTTCATGGCAGCGATGAGGCATCGGAGGAAGTCGTGGCTTGGAATGGGCCGCACCGTTCCTCGATCGATTTCTCTTTGGACTTTGCTGGTACTGCTGGGATACCCCAGCATTGCTTTCTTGGGCTGCGGTCGTTTTGCGGGCCCCCTCTGGGGTCAAACTTCTGGCTCCCCGTTGCTGGCAGAGCCTTTGGCAGGAGCGACCCGGATCGGTCCCGCGCAGATCGATCAATGGATCGAACAACTAGGGTCTCCTCAATATAAAACAAGGCAAGCTGCCTTTCTGTCGCTTCTGGAAGCAGGGAATGAAGCGACCGAGCGAATCGTCGATGCGACTCGATCGGAAAATCCCGAAATCCGGGATTCCGCCAAATGGCTGGTGTTGTTGGGACGACTTCAAGGCAGCGCCAGCCAACCCAGTGAAGCGTTCAGCCAATTGACGCTGGTCAAGGCTGGCGATTTCTACACCGTCCTGCAACTGGCCAACGACCGCAAGTGGCCTCAAGTCCTCGGACTGCTGGAACTCCTGACCCCAGCTCAGCGGGCCGCGCTCATCGAGGACCGCGACGATTGGAAACGTCTTCTTGAGACCGCATTGGACCAGCATCAGGAAGAATTGCTTCCGCTGCTGGCCGATCGCCTGTTGCCTCCCCTGGAGGCGGCAGCGTACCGCGTTTACTGGAAGTCGCAGGGGCTGCTGGTGAGCCAGGGGCAGATGAG
>JBJSWM010000471.1:0-2751 GCA_046085865.1 Pirellulaceae bacterium | reverse complement strand
ATCACTCTGCCGCCCCTCCGGGGCTGGTGTTTTGGGTAAACAGAGAGTCGTTTAAGAGACCCACATCGTGGCACGGGCGTCCCGCCCGTGTGGAGCC
Source organism: Pirellulaceae bacterium (assembly GCA_046085865.1). Lineage (GTDB taxonomy): Bacteria > Planctomycetota > Planctomycetia > Pirellulales > Pirellulaceae > JBEISR01. Next base: position 2,654 of record JBJSWM010000471.1, on the reverse strand, counting down.
AAGATGGCTCGCGATTTTGTTTGAAAGCATGGGTCGCAATAGCTCGCTTCAGGCCCCAAGGGCCGACATCGAAATGCGGGCGGCGCGAGCCATCGTTGTGGATAGGAGGGAGTATCTTTTCAGCAAGCCCCGGGGCCTGGCGGCCCCGGCAGTCACTATGCCGCCCCGCCGGGGCTGGTTTTGTGGGTAAACAGAGAGTCGTTTACGAGACCCTCGCCGTGGCACGGGCGTCCCGCCCGTGTGAAGCCAAGATGGCTCGCGATTTTGTTTGAATGCATGGGTCGCAATTTCTTGCCGGTCGAATGTCGCTTCGGGAAAACGTTTCTATCTGCTCGATCGATCGCGTTATGATGGACTGTCGCAATCGGATCGCTCAGATCGTCTGTCTGGGGAGCAGGCCATGAGTCGCTGGCGCAATGTCCGTGTTTTCCTTTCGTCCACCTTCCGCGATATGCATGCGGAGCGGGATTACCTGATCAAATTCACGTTTCCCGCACTTCGGGAACGGCTCCTCCCCTATCGCATCGAACTTTACGATATCGATCTCCGCTGGGGTATCACCGAGGACGAGGCGAAGAACGAAAAGGTAATCTCGCTCTGCTTGGAGCAGGTCGACGAATGCCGGCCCTTCTTCCTAGCCTTCCTCGGCCACCGCTATGGCTGGGTGCCTCCGGTAATTCCAGTAGATACTCAGGCACGTTTTCCTTTCGTCGAACGATTTCCAGGAGTCAGTGTCACCGAACTGGAACTGCGCCATGGAATTCTCGATGCCGACCCGCCACCTCGCGCCTTAGTCCTCCTCCGCAGCGAAGAATCGCTCAGCACGATTCCTCCTGCCACCCGCAATCGGGATTTCAAAGAGGCAGATCCTGAACTCGATCAACAGCTGCAGCGTTTGAAGGAAGACCTTCAGGCTGGCCCTTTTCCGGTCCAGCCCTATACAGCTCAGTGGAACGCCAGCCTCTACGATCGAGTCAACCGCACCCGAGGGAAGCTCGATCGCCTCAACGAATTCGGTGACAAGGTGGAAGAGTGGTTGTGGCAGGCGATCCGAGAGGAATTGCAGCTACCTGAGACACCTCCCGAATTCGATCCCCTTGAAGCTGAGGCGGATCTGCACGAACGGTTCCTGGAACTCCGAACGCGGCTCTACTTTGGCCGTGAAGACCTCTACCAGCAGCTGAAGCATTTCGCTCTGGAGCGTGGAGAAAAACCACTTCTGCTGACCGGTCCCAGTGGGCTTGGCAAGTCAGCTGCCTTGGCTCGCTTTGCACGCGATTTTCGCCAGGAGTTTCCTGAAGTCTTTGTGGTGACGCATTTCGTCGGCGCTAGTCCCCGTACGACATCGCTTCCCAGCATGCTTCAGAGATTGACCCAGGAATTGCAGCGCCGGTTCAACCTAACATTGCCGGAGGCGAAAAGCCCAGAAGAAATCATCCGCAGCTTCATCACCGCCATCGTCAGTGTTCCGGAAGACCGTCAGGTGGTGATAGTGCTGGATGGGCTGAACCAATTGGAAGCTGACCATCGAGCTGACACGCTGATCTGGCTACCAGAAAAGCTACCTGAAAATGTCCGCATCCTGTGCAGTGTGGCGACCGGACCGCAGCAGGAACCGAAGGTACTGAGCGCCTTTGGGGAACGGGATTATCAGCGAGTGGAGATCCAGCCGCTGACCGAAACGGAGCGTACGCAGATCATTCGTGCAGCACCTAAGCTGGTTGCCAAGACGCTGGATGAGAAGCAGATAGCGATGCTGATCGCAAACCCCGCGACCGAGAATCCGCTTTTTCTGATGGTCGCTCTGGAAGAGCTGCGGGGGTACGGATCGTTCGAGAACTTGAATGCGATGATCGGCCGTCTGCCGAGAGAGGGAGACGCGGTCACGGCGCTCTTCGAGCAGGTTTTTCAGAGGCTGGAGAAGGAATTTGGCAAGGATCTGGTCGGATCGACGCTGATGCTTTTGGCCTGTTCTCGTCGTGGACTGACCGGACCGGAGTTGTTGCAATTGACGGAAGGGGACGAAGCAGACCGTGAAGTCTTTCCGCTGCTACGGCAGTTGGAGCCTTATCTTCAGCGACGCGATGGCAGGTATGACTTTTACCACATGAGTGTGCGTCGAGCGGTGGAGAGGCTTTATCTGCAGTGGGATCGCGAGGAAGATCAGAATGACCCATGGCTGCGTTGGGGGGTGGAGCGACAGCCGCCGGCGAGCGACCCGACGGAGCCGGAGATCCTGGCCCGTGATCGGTTGGTTGCTTATTTCGGAAAGGATCGGCTTGTCGATCGTTCGGTCGATGAGCTTCCATGGCAACTGGCGCAACTGCGCGACTGGCAGCAGCTATTCGACTTGCTGGGGGATCTTTCCTTTTTCGAGAGAGCGTTTGGCAACAAGATGTGGGAGCTTCTGGAAGCGTGGTCGCTGGTCCAGCAAGTTGGGCGGCTGAATCCGGTCGATGCGTACGATCACGTCATCAAAGACCCCGCTAGTTATGGAGTCGACCAAGTGTGGAATCTGGCTCACTATCTGCAGATTTCAGGCGCAGGTGAGGTAGCTACGAGACTCTACTCGAGTCTGATTGATCGCCTTCGTGCGTCTAGCGATGAAGCGCGGCTTTCGGCCTGTCTTGGTAACCAGGCGTTGATCCTTAAGG
>JBJSWM010000470.1:0-5830 GCA_046085865.1 Pirellulaceae bacterium | reverse complement strand
CCAAAAGGTTCCTACCATTCCGGTGCTCGGCGTTCGCTTACCTGCGTTGCCAAGCCTAACCTTTTTTGCAATCGTGGCATCGACCGATCGTCCTTGCCCTTTCCGATCCATTTCTCCACGAAAGGCTCAGCCCGATGGCTCACGTCGTCACCCAGCCATGTGTCGGTTGCCGCTACACCGACTGCGTTGTCGTCTGCCCGGTCGAATGCTTCTACGAAGGGGATAAGATGCTGTACATCCATCCCGAAGAATGCATCGATTGTGAAGCATGCGTACCCGAGTGCCCTGTTGAGGCGATTTTTCACGAAGACAACGTGCCGGACGATTGGAAGAGCTACATTGAGCTAAACGCAAAACAGGCGGCCAGTTCTCCTTCGATCACGGAGAAGAAGAAGCCTCTTGCCGATTCCTGATGAACCGGTGCTCCCTAGAAAGTCATCCAACCCGCAGCCGATCGGTTGCGGGTTTTTTCTTGGCCCTCTGGGATTCCTTTGGTCCATCCGGGATTTGGATTGCTTTCGATCGCGCCGCTGCCGCGACTGAAGAAATGAAAGTGGCTACAGCACCCAGCGCCCCTCGCTCAGGGAGAGTCGCTGAGAAGAAACAACGAAGCGGGGAAGGGGACACAGGAGTCGTCCGTTGGGGCACAATGGTCCGCGATGGATGGAGCTGAACGATCAGGCCCTGGCCCTCCCCGCTCGTTCCTCGCGACCCTCCCAAGGGGAGGGTGAGACCCATCGCACACCGTCCATCCCAAAGGGAGGGTGAGGTCCAACGGCCTTGTATCCTTAGCCCTTGCCCCTACGACACCATCCCGCCGACTCCGGTCGGCCGGACGGCTAGGCCCCACCGAATTGCCGGATGGTGCGATCATTTCCCGGACCGATCGAACGATCCGTGGGCGTGCTGCCTAGGGCCTGCAAAAGCTGTCGGGCCGCTTGGCGTCCCGACAAGATCGCTCCTTCCATCGTCGCGGGCCAACCGGTATCGGTCCAGTCGCCGGCCACCCAGAGTCGCTGAGGTGCGAAGCGGTCTGATTTCCATCGCATCGACTGATTTCCTGGCTGCATGCTGAAGACGGCCTGGGGGTCGGTAACGACCCGGGTCTTCAGGAGTTGTGCGGAGCGAGCATCGGGAAACAGGCGATGGATCTCCTCCATCACCTCCTTGAGGATCCACTGGCTGTCCCCTTTGGGTAGCTGTCTTGAACCACTGATGACCACCTGCGCATACCAGGGGGCTTGCTGTTGTTCTGATGCGCCAGATCGATCCGTGGGACCGGGAAAAATCCACTGGCACAAGCCACCGATCAGGATGGCATGCGGCGCATTGAGCCAGGGTCGATCGAACCAAAGATGGATGCCGGTGATCGGCGAACTTTGCAGGGAGCTAGCGTCCTGCAGCGCTTGCTCCCAGCTGGGAGCGATTGCGGAGGCAAATCCAGGCTGCCCGAGGCTATCGGACAGGATTCGTCCGATGGCATGCCAGGGGACTGCCAGCAGGACAGCGCTGGCATCGAGGGTTCTGCCTGAAATCTGGAGTCCGGCAGCGACTCCTTCCGTCCAGTGGATCGAATGGACGGGAGTTTGCAGCTGCACATCGACACCCGCCCCCTTCAAGATCGCTTGCGCGTCCTCATCGAAGAGTTCGGCTAGCGGGACCTGCGGTATCCATAGGCGGTAGCCTAGGCGTTGCTTGAGAAAGCCATCGACCAGGACTTTGCGCGCGGCCGCCAAGGTGACTCGGGGCAACTGTTCCCCAAGGGCGCTGACGAGGATCGGTTCCCAGAAAGCGGTGAGCGACCGGGGGGTTTGATGGTGTGCTTTCAGCCAATCGATCGCCAGCATGGAATCGGCCCGGCTCGAGTCATGAAAACTCCATAGCCGAAGCGAGGCCAGAGCGATCGCCAGTCGATCCTGCCAGTGAAGGCCGGGCCATTTCCAGAGCATCCCAGCCAGATGCAGTGGTGGGGGAAGTGGCGCTGCCTTTAGGGAGACAGGTTGATTCGGTTGGGCGAAGAACCAAAGACGCTCCTCGACGCGCCACTTGGATCGCTGGCTTAGTCGCTCGATCATCCAGCGCAGGTGATGGCAGCACTCCATCCCGACGTGCTGGCAGTAATCAAACGATTGTTGGGTGGATTCGTCGAAGAAAGATCCTGCGCGGCCCCCCAGACGCCGCCGCGCCTCTAGCAACACAACTGGGAATCCTGCGTCGGCCAAGGTCAAGCTGGCGGCGATCCCTGCCAACCCGCCTCCGACGACAGCGATCGGTCTGAGCCTCTTCGAGCTGTTCATCGGCTGGCCCTGGACTCGGGGGACAATCGCGGCGGTGGCTTGGGCTGGCCGACAAACCAGGGGCTCAGACAATGCGATGCCAAAAGCTTCGCTTTGGTGCCTTCTCCCACCCGCACTCGCTCCATCCACAAATGGTCGATCCTGGCGGCAATGCACTCCAACAACGTCCGATACGACTGCCAGATGAGGCTGAACATGCGCTGGCCGTCGAGATCGAGGTGATCGACGATTGGCCAGGACTGGTCGAAGGCGCACCGCGTTCGTTCGATACGATCGGCGAGCATTTTCTGCCAGGGCCCATCGGGGCTCCCAGCCAGCCAACTGGCTTCCGAGATCCCCCATCGCTGCAGCTCGGTGCGAGGCCAGTAGATGCGATTCATCGCAGCATCCTCCCGAATATCGCGGAGCATGTTGGTCCACTGGAATGCATAGCCACATTCGATCGCCATGGCATCGGCTTGGTCGCCTGGACTGCCCCAGATCCGCAAGCAGCATAGCCCGATGGTCGATGCCACATGGTAGCAATAGCGTCGCAGCTGGTCTTCGGTTTCCATCCGCACCATCGGCTGGCTGTCCATGCGGACTCCGACCAGCAGATCTTTCAGCCACTTTGGCTCGATGGCGAAGTCATGAACTGCCTCACCAACCGCCGGGAACAGGTCTTGCTGCAACCACGACCATTCTTTTGCCTGGGGTGGCATCTGGAAGGGACTGGAAGCCACTGCATCCAGCCAGCCATCCCACTGGGAATCGGAGAGATTCCCCTGGTCGAAGCGAGGATTGGAGGATCCGTTGCTCGACGGCGTCGATCCGCGCTGGTCGGCCAGATCATCGACGCATCGCGCCAGTGCGTAGATCGCTTCCATGGCACGCCGTTTTTTGGGAGCCAGCAGCTGAAACGAGCGATAAAAACTGCTGCGACTGGAGGCGGCGATGCGTCGGCAGGTGCGTTGGCTTTCCTCCAGTTGCCGTTGCCGGGCGTCTGCTCCCAACGGTCGAAAGGAATGACCAGCGACGATGGCGGCATGCTCCCACTTGGAAAGCTTGGGCCGCTCCGTCCAGACATCGAACCGCTGGCTGGCGATCTTCTCGAGGACCGCCAAGCCTCCGGCTTGAAACATCGCCAAGTCGCGCTGCAGCCATTGCGGTACGCGATCGAACAGCGGGATGCTGGCTAGCAGGTGGTACCGAGCTACCGCCGTCCATCGCTCTAGCAAGCGCTGCTTGTGGGGGCTGACGCGCCGATCCAGCCACTGCGATTGGTCGACTTCCATTGCCTCGACAGGACCTTGCTGCAACTTCTTCGACCCTCTGGGCCACGACCACCAGTCACGCGGCAGGTAGATGCGTCCCTTCTCCGCATCCCGCTCGACATCCTGGCAGAAGTTGACCAACTGAAGCCCCGTGCAGAGATGGTCGCTCCATTGGAGACATTCGGCACTCCTCACATCGGCCAATTCCAACAGAATCCGGCCGACCGGATTGGCGCTGCGCGCGCAATACCGATCCAACTCTTCCTGGGTCGCATAGGTGGTTTGCGTTTGATCCTGCTGGAAGGCATCGACAAGATCGAGGAAGGGTTGGGTCGACAGGCGATGATTCTCAATCGTCTTTCGGCAGGCGAGAAGCACGGGATGGCCACTGGGTCGATCGGACGATTTCAAGAACTCGTCTCGCCACCAATCCAGCAGCCGCATCCGGTCAGCGGCATCCCCTGTCGCCTCATCTCCGAGATCATCCGACCATCGGCAAAAGGCATAGATGTTGGAGAAATCCTGCCGCAGCGACTTGGGCAACAGCCAACTGGCGACCGAAAAATTTTCGTAGTGCCCTCTGGCCAGTTGACGACAATACCGCTGGGCCTCTTCCAGCGAATTGCAGCGGGAGAGTCCCTGGGGGCCCCACGCGGCCAGGCCGGCGTCAATCCAAGCTCCTGATCCGCCCATGGCACCTGCGCTGAAAACGATGGAAGTGTGAAAGAAAAACAGTCGCAGGGGCCTGCAAGCGATACGCTGAAGGCATCCCCTGGAAACGGCCAGTTGCCTTTGCGAAGCCGCCAACCCGTCCGTATCATAGCGTCCTGAGCCGGCAGATCCGAGTGGGGCGAGGCGTGCTGGGACGTTCCGTAAAGAGGCTTCAGGCGAGCGGCGATGCCCGAGCGAGGCAGAGCAGGCTACCTGGAACCGACCTTTCAATTGCTGCGATGGGGAGTGCATCGATGGAAATCGTACTGGCCGCGCCGCGAGGCTTTTGCGCAGGGGTCAACATGGCGATCAAAAGCCTCGAGATGACTCTCCAGGAATTCGGTCCGCCAGTCTACGTCTACCACGAGATTGTTCACAACCAGCATGTGGTGCGCAGCTTTCGAAGCAAAGGGGCAGTTTTTGTCGACTCAGTCGACGAGGTCCCTGCTGGTGCAACACTGATGTTCTCCGCTCACGGCGTCTCTCCCGAAATCCGCCGGCAGGCGAAAGAGCGGAACTTGACCGCCATCGACGCGACCTGCCCGCTGGTGACTAAGGTGCACTTGGAAGCGATCCGGTTTGCCAAGAACCACTACACGATCGTGTTGATCGGCCATCAAGGCCATGATGAAGTGATCGGAACGATGGGGGAGGCACCCGAGGCGATCGTCTTGGTGGAAAACACCGAGGAAGTCGACCAGCTGGAGTTTACGGAAGGCACGCGCCTTGCCTACCTCACCCAGACGACTTTGAGCGTCGATGATGCCACGCGGATCATTCGACGTCTCCAGGAACGCTTTCCCTGGATCGAGGGACCACCCAAAGAAGACATCTGCTACGCCACTCAGAATCGCCAGGAAGCGGTGCGACTGCTCAGTCCGCAAGTCGATGTGGTTCTGGTGCTGGGAAGCCAGAACAGCAGCAACAGCCAGCGACTGAAGGAGTTGGCGGCCGAGCAAGGGAAGGCGGCTTACCTGATCGATGGGCCAGAGGATTTGAGTCCATCGTGGTTTGGGGCTTCCCATCGCGTCCTGCTGACGGCGGGAGCCAGTGCTCCGGAGGAGATGGTCAGAGCGACAGTCGATTGGTTGGTCGAGCGGTATGGGGCGTCGGTCCGCCAGGAAATGGTGCGGGAGGAACATGTCCATTTCCCACTTCCTAAGCCGCTGCGGGAGATTGCCAAAGCGGCGACCGGCAATCCCGCTGAAGGTGATCCGTGATCGAAGCCGAAAAGAGCCTGGCTAGCTCCTTTTTGTCCTGGAGGAAACTGCCGCTGCTGGCGCTTTTGGCATCGCTGGCAACGCCTCTGATCGCAGTCCAGGAAAGCTTCTGGATCGACGAGCTTCAGTCGGCTTGGGCTGCCAAGTCACCTGACTGGATAGCCCGAGCGGCTCAGGGAAATCAGGTACCAGCTTTCTTCGGTCTGCTGCGGTTGTCCCATGCCATCGGCCTGCCAGCCGACTGGCAATCGCGGCTTTTGGTAGGTCTTCTTTGGGCTTGCGGCCTGACACTTGGATGGCGTTCCATGGCCTTGCATCTTTCCTTCAACCAGCGATGCCAAAACGCGTT
>JBJSWM010000469.1:0-1059 GCA_046085865.1 Pirellulaceae bacterium | reverse complement strand
CCGGCGGGCCACCCCCACGACCTGCGGCCCAGTGACTGCGAAACGCAACTGCCTTGTGAGCCGTTTTGGGGGAGCCGAGGAGGCAAGGTGATTGGACCTTAGGAGGCTGATTGCTGCGACGATCCATCGCAGGATATCGATTCTGGCCTAAGCTTACCCCGCCCTTCTGCTACCCAAGTCGCTTGGAGATTGCTTTGGCAGGGATTGGTAGGATCGATGCGTTGGCTAACAAATCGGTCCGGAGAATATCGCTGGGATCGCTTGCTTCGGGTGACGCTTCGTACTGGACGATGAATGCACCGACTTGGCAATAGTTTTCGTGGGTGACCGGCGGCCAGAAGTCTTCGGCGCGATGGGCAAGGGTTCTAGCCAGCAGACGCGTGGCGCGACCGGAGAATCCGCTGAGCACCATTTCCAGTTGTCCGAGCGACTCGCGGTAGATGTAGAACACCAATGCTGCATCCCGCTTCCCGTCTCCCCCGGCGAACTCCCACTTCCCATCCTCTCGCTCGTAATAGAGCCCAGGTTGTGTGGTCTTTTGATTGCGGCTGAGTCTCAGGCCGGCGGCCAGCGATGGTGGGTGAGGGTCGGTGTCTCGGTATCTCAAGAAAAAGGGGCATCGTCTCAGCGATGCGTCTTCGACGTCATCTTCCGACTGAAATGGTGTGCCGGCAAATGCGTTGGCGAAGACCATCTCGACGACCGGGTTGCTCTTGACGCTCCCTGCGCACACCAGGGCTCGGTCTCCTGCTCCTTCGCAGAAGTCGGAGTGGATGTTTCTGGCGGCGTTCTGAACGTCGGCAGGTGGCATCGTCCCAGGGCTCCAGACAAGCGATTGCCGTAGATGCTCTGGATGGGGTGGCAAGTCGGAGACGCGCGAAGCTGAATTGGGGGCGTTGGTTCTGGCTTTGGCGGTGCCGCCAAGCGTGGAGACACCGTTGAGCACTTCCCCGACAAGCACTGCATCGCTGGCGACCACCCACGCGGACTCGGCGGTATCGGACTCTGGGGGTCGCCGAACCCCCACGCAGATTTCTAGCCGTTTTCGCCTTGCCAGCA
>JBJSWM010000468.1:0-1804 GCA_046085865.1 Pirellulaceae bacterium | reverse complement strand
AGGAAAGGACAAGGAAAAAAGAGGGGCGGGGGAAGAGAGGGGAAGTCGACAGGCGAAGGTGTAGAAGTGATTCGTACTGGATCCACGGCGCTGAATTTCCGTCGACATCGGCACGCGATAACGCGGTTGGTTGTGGCTTTCCTACGAGAGGAGTCTTTCGATGAGTTGGATCAAGGGCATATGGGGGCTTTTGGGAGCGGTGTTTTTTAGTTCCTTCGCGATGGCTCAAGAGGAGTTCGAGAAGGCGCCGATCGAGTATTCGCTCAGCCAACCATCCAATCGGATCGAAAGACTGCAGGAACGGATCGATCGTGGCGAGTTGGTGCTGGAGCATGTTGGTGGCACCGGGTATTTGGCGGCGCTCTTGCGGGAGCTGGAGATACCGGCTTCGTCGCAGACGCTGGTCTTTTCCAAAACCTCGCTTCAGCTTCAGAGGATTAGTCCGAGGACGCCTCGGGCGATCTACTTTTCCGACGACATGTACATTGGATTTTGTCAGCGTGGCGATGTGCTGGAGATATCGGCGGTCGATCCGATGTTGGGGACGGTTTTTTATACCTTGCCGCAGCAGAAGGGGGATCAGCCACCTCGATTCCAGCGGCAGGTCGAGAACTGCTTAGTTTGCCACAGTTCATCGCGGACCGAGAATGTTCCAGGGCATCTGGTTCGGTCGCTTTTGGTCGCCTCCAGCGGGCACCCGATCCTTTCGGCTGGCAGTCGGATCGTCAACCATACCACACCGATCGCAGACCGATGGGGTGGTTGGTATGTCACAGGAAAGCCGAATGGTTGGAAGCATCAAGGCAACCACTGGGTGGAAGGGGATCAGCAGCCAACGGAGCGGGAGCCGCTGGGGGGGAATCTCGCATCGCTAGATAGGCTTTTGGCGACGGATCGTTATCTGACTCCACATAGTGATGTGGTTGCGTTGCTGTTGCTGGAGCATCAGGTGCTGGTGCACAATCGCATTGCTGCCGCACAGTTCACCACGCGCCAAGCGCTGGCCTACAACGCCATGATGAACGAGTTGCTTGAGGAGCCGAAGGAGAGGATGCTGGAGAGCACGACGCGGCGGATCGAAAGTGCTGGTGAGAAGCTACTGGAAGCGATATTGATGACCGGGGAAGCGGCTCTACCGGAAGCGGTCGAGGGGGTATCGACCTTCACGGACGACTTTGTGAAATCGGCCAAACGCGACCCCCTGGGGCGATCGCTTCGCGACCTAGACCTGCAGGTCCGGTTGTTTCGTTATCCTTGCAGTTATCTGATCGATTCGGAGGCATTTCGGGCGTTGCTGGAGCCGATGCAGGAGTACTTCTGGAAGCGGATGGATCAGGTTCTTGCCGGAGAGGATTCCAGCCGTCAGTTCCAGCATTTGAGCAGCGACGATCGAACCGCCATCAGGCAACTTCTCAAGGAGACTGTCCAGGCTGCAGGAAGCCGTTTGCGTTAGTCGAACGGAGCATTCACCCAATCGCGATGGCATCGGTGTCCATTGGCCATCCGGCCCGATCCTGAGATATCCTTAAAGGGAATTGACCCGCCATCCTGCGATCGTCCCCGAGTGGCTCAGGAGTCGGCCAGATGGCGCCAGCGGCGATCTTTCGCAAGAAGCTGGCGATAGATGGATGCCATCTTTTCCATCCGCTTTTGGAACGAGAAGTTCTGTTCGATATGCTGCCGCCCGGCGGTTGCCAACTGGGTTGCCATGTTTGGGTCGTGGATCGCCTCCAGGATTGCCCTTTGCATCCCGCTGGGGTTGGCTGGATCGACCAGCCAGCCTGTCTGCTTGTCGCGAACGAGT
>JBJSWM010000467.1:0-15473 GCA_046085865.1 Pirellulaceae bacterium | reverse complement strand
AAGATCGCTGGCAAGTCCAGTCGCTTCCATCGAATTCAGATCGCTCAGTTCCCTGGGTTCCAGAGCGTCGGCCACGGTAAAAAAACGGACGCGGAAGTTCTCCGTCCCCTTTCGAAATTCCTCGGAGGTCAGCCAGGCCTTGGCCTGCTCCCAGCGGCTTGCGGTGGCCTGGGATTCCTCCATGGCATCGATGGAGCTCATGCTCCGTGACTGATCGAGCACCACTACCAGCTCGGGCTTCATCCGCTCGACCGGTTGCAGCATCCAGCCTTCCAGCATCCACATCAATAGACAAAGGCTCAGCCATCGAAGCAGCGCCGCAAGCGCCAGGGCCCGCGCCGCTCGTGCTGGTGCGCCGGAGGAGAGAAGGAGTTTGCCGAGCCGACGGTCGAGCAATCGATAGGACCAAAGGGAAAGGATCGCCAGGGCGATGGTCGCGCCGATGGCCAGCGCCGGTTGGGAGGTCAGGGAGAATCTGGCATCGCTGAGCCAACGGGCATCAACCACGATCCAACCTCCCTGGGAGCCCTTGGGCGGTTGCGGGCCGCTGGCGATTGGCCGTACGGCTTCGGATTCCAAGCAGTATCGACTCGGTCATCAGCAGCCCAAGCACCACGGCAAGAAACCATCGGAAGATCGGCCTTGCAGATGGAATCGCTGAATCTGGCAGTGCGTTATCGCCCTTGTTCCACCCATCCGGCAATCGATCGGGAGGCAATGTATCCAGCGTCAATTCTTGCTGCGGACGCTGCAGCGACCAGGTCTTCGTGCGGGAAGGATCGGGATCCTCCCATTGGTAGCGACCTGCCTTCTGGCCGGCGGCGGCGATGGCTTGCCAGAGCTCTCCGGAACCCTTTTCCCAGCGGATGGGAAGCGGCTGATCGTCGGGATCCCGTAGCCGATGCGATGGAAGGATGGTCTCGACCGATGGGCTTTCCAGCATCATGGGAAGGGACCCATGCAACGGTTTGTCACGCTGTTCCAGCAGGCGGTTGGCCAACGAATCGATCAAAGGGACAAAGCTGGGCCAGGCAGCCCAGGCATTCCAGCCAGACTGCCCGTCGGGAAGAGCCGGCGCGGGTGCCGTGGCAATCCAGTAGGCGATCCCTCGACCAAAACGATGATGCACAATCATCGGATCACCAGCCGCGGTCTTCAGATCGATCGTCCAGGGAGACGTCGAAGCGGTGCGTGCATCGACGGAGGCTGGATCAAAACGCCATCGCCAATGGCGCTGAATCGGCGCATCCAGCAGCCCGCTACGGGGATGGTCGCGGAAGGGGGCTAGCAGAGGGCTGGTGTAGTCGATCGGATCCAGAATCGGTGCCAGCGCGCTGCGGTCAAAGGGTACCTCCAGTTCCGCCACGCCCTGCCATTGCCAGTCGGGCAATCCCCATCGGCTCCAAGATGGAACCAATTCGCTCATCCGCTTCCCGACCTGTGCCGCCGAGACAGTTTGTGGACCACACCAGACGACCAAGCTGGCTCCTCGCTGCCAGCAGTCCTCCATCGCCTGGCGCGTTCCGGGAGCTTCCAGCGGCACATCGCAAAGCCAGATAGAACTGGAGGGGCCTAGCGCATCGACTTGCCAACCAGGAAGCATCCCACGCCGCAAAGTGGCAACATTCGCGTCCAGCTCGGCAAGTGACTCCAGCGCCGCAGCCACGAACCGCCCTCCCCGGTCCTTTCCCTCCAGCAGATCGATGGATGGGGGCGGAAGCACTTCGACCTGGATGGCCGTGATTCGATCGGCTGGAAGGCTGTTGCTCTCTCGCTGAATCGCGACTTCATACCGACCAGCAGTCGCCGGGATCCAGGTCCACTCGATCGCCACCCCCCCTTCCCTTCCCTCCACCCTCTGGGAGGCTTGTTGGAGCCTGTCGATCACCCATCGGACGGCGACCCCTTCGGCCGGTGGCTTGCCGATCCATCGCCCTTGAGCTTGCACCCGACAAGGCTCTCCCGCGATCACTGGATCGGTTACCACCAGTCGATCGATCGCCAAGTGTCCCTGGGGATCGACCGGATGACGACAGGGGACGATCTGACGCGGTACCTCTCTCAATTCGGCTGGCAGCTGGTCTGGATCGAGCGACGGGAGTTGTTCGATCCAGCTGTTGGATTCCAGGTCGGATAGGAGGATCAACTCGAAAATGGTATCCGCGGGGAGAGAACCTTTCGCATTGGAGATGGCACCCGCAGCCCGCGATAGAACCGTGCCCAACGACTCCCCCGTTCCATCCTCCAGCTGCATCCTTTCGATCAGCGGCAGAAGGTCATCGGGGTTCAGGGACGGGCGAGGTGCAGCCTGGCGCGAGGTATCGCCGCCTAGCCAGATCGCGCTTTGTCCCGGTTGGAGCGATTCGATTTTCTTTCGGCACCACCGTTTGGCCAGTTCCAGTCGATCGACTCCCTCGATCGTCCAGCCCATCGAAAGCGAAGGGTCAATCCAGAAAAGGAGGCATTGGGGATGGTTGGCCTTCGAGCCGGTGAAGGGTTGGGATCCAGGTTGCCAAAGGGGCTGCGCGACCCCCAGTCCTAATGCGCCCAGCGCCAGGGATCGGAGCCATCGCAGCCAGTCGGAGGGGGCTTGCCGCACCGTGGTCGCCTGCGCCATCGCCTCGCGGAGGAACTCCATGGCGGGCCATGGCATGATGGTTTCCGATCTTCGGCGGCGTCGCGCTATCAGCCAGGGGACGATGGCTGCGATCACCCACGCCAGCATCCAAGGGCTGTTCCAGTTCAGCCAGGCAATGGGTAAGGGACCAAGATTCGTCACTGGCATCCAGATAGCTCCAGCAGCCTACAGAATCGCACCAAGGTGCCGGATGCCTTCCTGGAATATCCCATCGATTCGATGCGGCGTGCGATCGTGCGTCTCCTCGCTTGGCGGCTCCGTCGACGACTTCCTGGTCTATGGTTCATGGCACTCCCCTCATCGATCGATCAGAAGTTTGGCGACACCATCCAGCAGCGATTGATCGGTTTGTACCCAACTGAACCCAAACCCCTGGCTCCGACAAAACGCTTCCAGACGTCGATGGTGCTCCAGAAAGACTTTCCGGTAGGTGTCGGCGATCTGCACCGGATCGACCTCTTCCCATCCATCTCCTTCCAGCGACTGAAACCGCGCCGGCGAATGAAATTCGAACCTCGACTCCTGAGGGTCGGTGATCCGCAGCAGCATCAGATCATGGCCTTGATGGCGAAGGAATCGAAGCCCTCGAAAAAGCGAGTCCTGGTCGGTCAGGAAGTCGCTGAGCACCAGGACCATCTGGCGACGGTGCGAACGTTGCGAAAAGACGCCCATCGACTCGGCCAGCAGCGATCGACCGCTCCACGCTGCCCGGTCCAAGTGATGGACCAGAGCCTGCCAGTGGCGTCGTTGGGACGAATGCCCCACCCAGGAGCATTGTCCATCTCCGATCAATCCCAATGCGACGCTGTCGCGACGCTCCAGCAACAGGTAGGCCAGGGTGAGCGAGGCGACTTGAGCGTACTGCCATTTGGTCAGTTTTCCCGGCCGACTGCTGTAATCCATGCTGCGGCTATGGTCCACCAGCAGCGAGACGACCAGATTGGTTTCCTCTTCAAACTGTTTGACGAAGAGTCGATCGGAACGGGCGAAGACTTTCCAGTCGATCAGCCGTGTCTCTTGCCCAGGTGAGTACTCCCGGTGTTCAGAGAACTCGACCGACTGACCTCGTTTGGGACCGCGATGGATGCCGGCGCTTAGCCCTTGGAGGAGGAAGCGGCTTCGCACGGTCAGGTGCTTTAGACGCGCCAGGGTTTCAGGATCGAAAGAAATCGCCGAGGCTTCCACGGGAGGCGCTCCTGTCAGCGGCTTGGTCGATGATTGCCTGCAGCAGGGAGTCGACGCGAAGGCCCTCCGCATCGGCCTGAAAGTTCAGTTGCACGCGATGGCGTAGAACCGGAAGAGCGACACGATGGATGTGCGATTCCAGCACTAGGGGTTCCCCTTCCAAAGCCGCCCATGCCTTGGCCAGAAGGACCAGATGCTGACTGGCTCGCGGCCCCGCCCCCCAGGTCACATACCGCTTGACCTCCTCCGGAGCTTCGGGGTCTCCGGGCCTGGTGCGCCGCGCCAGTTGCAAGGCGGCCTTCGCCACCGAGGGGTCGATGGCAATGCGCCGCGTCAACTGCATCATCGCCTCCCACTCCCCCTGACTGACTTGCGGCTGCAAATTCACTTTGCGGTCGTCGGTTGTTCGAAGCACAATATCCAGCTCTTCTTCAACCGTAGGATAGTCGACCCATAGCTGCGTCATGAATCGATCCAGTTGCGCTTCCGGAAGCGGGTAGGTCCCTTCTTGCTCCACTGGATTCTGAGTCGCCAGCACGAAAAATGGCTGTGGCAGCGGATGCCGCTTGCCACCTGCCGTCACCTGCCGCTCCTGCATCGCTTCCAGCAGGGCTGCCTGGGTTTTCGGAGGCGTTCGATTGATTTCGTCAGCCAGGATCATCTGGGCAAAGATCGGGCCAGGGACAAATCGGAGCTCGCGGACACCCGCTTGGCGATCTTCCACCAGCACCTCGGTCCCCGTGATGTCCGCCGGCATGAGATCGGGGGTGAACTGGATGCGGCGAAACGGAAGATCCAGCACCTGTGCCAAAGACTGGATCATCAGCGTCTTGGCCAACCCCGGCACCCCAACAAGCAGCGAATGGCCCCCCGCCAGTAGCGTGCACAGCATGGGACGGATGACCTGCTTCTGGCCGACGATCTGCGTCGCCAACTCCCGCTCAATCGATTCGGCGACCTGGCGCGTCCTGGAGAGGAGGGCTAGGTCATCCTGAGGCAATCGGGGTCGAGTCATCTCTTGGGGGTATCCTCTGGACGCGGGTCGGGTGGAGTTCCAGTTGCATCGGCGGTGCAACGGATGGCCTGCCGATCCGGTCCGAAGCAAGCATGATTGGAGAACATCATCGATCGGGTTGCAAGGGAATCGTATCGCTTGGTTCCCTTTTGACCAGAGTCTTCGGGCCGCTACGGCAGAGCAGCCATCGCGAAGGGGTAGCGAGAACCAGCCAGTCGCTGCTGCGAAAGAGGTTCGCTCCTTGCACCCCTCGCACTCCCAGATCGACTTGGCCCACCACCGCGATTTGGTTCTCTGGCGGAGTGGGGGCGGCCAGCACCTGCAAACTGCCGCTCATCGGAAACACCACCTGCTCCCCCGCCAGCAACCCCCTACCCCTCCCGCCAACCTGGGACTCCAGGACCTCGGGGTAAAGCCCCTCCAACCGTCCGCTGTATCGGTCCAGCCAGAGGACGCGATCGCCACTGACCACCCAGTGCCTGTCGGTGGCTCCCAGCAGATGGACCACGTGGCGACAAACCCCCGGTTCGCTAATCCACCGCAGCTGGCCCGTCTCCCAATCCAGGGAGATCAAATCGGGAGTATCGCAAGGAGCCACGACCACCTGATCGGCTACCAGCAAAGGGGGCGGCGGATCCCGCTGTCGAAAGGAGGCTTGGTCTCCAAAGGCAGCTTCTTCCTCCGGGGAGCGAGGATAGGTTGCCATCCACACCACCTCACCCTGGTCGGCTTCCAGCGCCGCGATCACACCCAGACCGGTATCGACCACCAAGCGATCCTCGAGGCAGCTGAGCCGTACTTGGGTGATTCCATGAGCCGTTTCGAAACCTGCTGGATTGGACCCTGCCAGAATCGGGCTGACCCAAAGCGTGCGGCCATCGATCCGATCGAAGGCAGCAACACGCCGCTGCCACTGCGAAGCCGTCCGTTCGGTCACCACCACGAAGATCGCATCCCCCACCGCGATCGGGCTTCCCTCGAACTCAGCTTTCCCCCAATCGGCCTCCCGCAACGCGATCGGAAATCCTGGCAGCAAAGCACCCTCCTTCCGCAAATCCAACCCCACCAGAAGGCTCATCGAACGATTGGTTTGCGAGGTTCTTTCACGCCAAGCCGTCACTGCCGAACCGACGCGGGCATAAAGACAGTCATCGATGAGTGTCAGCGAGTTGCGCGGCACACCGACCACCGACTCGGCAGCCGGCACATAGTCCTCCTCGGCCATCTGGGAATCGAACAGCACGCCGTTGCCAGAGACCCAACGACCATCCGGGTCGATCGACTGAGCGATGATGCGATGCCCGAGATTGCAGTAGAGGCGATCTCGATGCAGGATCGGAAAATAGCCCAGCAGTCCATCGGACGATTCCGCCACACGGGGCTGGAGCAGATTGCGATCCATGCGACGCGTCAAGGCACCGGATGCGACCACCGGCAGCCACCTGCGCCACTCTTGATCGGCCAGAGGTGGCCCTTGCGCGAAGTCACCAGCAATCGATGGAATTGGCTGGCGCTCCCCTACAGCCACGGTGGGCTCTTGGCTCTTCGATCGTTCCATCGCGTTCTTCAGACGTCGCTGCAACCCTTCTCCCATCGGTCGATCGATATCCTGAGGGTCCAGCGGCCAACGATCGCGCACATCAGGGAACAACTGCTGCAGCCACTTCAGTTCCACCTCAGCACGCCGCCACTGACAAGAGACAATGGCGCAGTCGACCATTCGCGACCATGCGGTCGCTTTGGCGATCGCGACCTGCGGTGACTGCACCGAACCGATGATGTATTTCCGGATCGATTCGGGCACCTCCATCGGATCGGCTAGGTCCTTGGCCACCCAGTACCAGGGAATGCTTCCGCGCGGGGAGTCGATTGGACCCAGCGGCGCTTCCAGGCCCGCGGCGATTCTTCGGTAGCATCCCCTGGCTCGCTCCACCGCCCCAAGCTGCAGTAGCCGATCTCCCACTTCCAGCCATCCAGGGACCGCCTTCACTGCGTCCTCTTCAGGCAGGTTGCGCCGGTCTTCCCTCTCCGCATCCCATGCCGCTTGCTCGGCCACACGCACCATCGACGCCAGCGAACTGCCGGGCGGTAGCGGCCGCGCGGGCCATGCGGCACCCCTAGGCAACTGGGCATCCGGATCCAGAGCCTCCTGCAGCCATCGCCGCCGCTGACGCGCTTCCTCTTTCCAGGCTCTGGCCCCAAGCCATCGCTGGAATCGATCCCCTGGGTCGGCCTTCGAAGAAGCATTCGTCGCCAGATCGACTTTGCGGAGTGGGATGGCGGCGATCGGCGGAAAGACTCCCTCAGGAAGCTGGCTGCCCCACTCGTCGATCGCCAGCGCCGATTCTTCCCACGCCCCGGCATCGATCTGCGAGGCGATCTGCCTAGCTCGCTGCATCGCCTGCGGCGCACCGGTTGGTAGCATCACCCCCGACTCCGAACGGCCCATGGGTGGCTGACTAGCCCACAGGCGACTGATGCCGACGGCAGCAGGCATTCCCAGTTCGCCCGCCCGGCCCCAGATCACCCATCCTGAAAGGAGAAGGACGAGCAGGCAACGAGGCCAGGAAGTCCAGCCCGGCGACGTCATGGCACCCGATCCGTCGCGGGTGGAGCGGTCGACTGGTTCTTCCCCGAATCGCCAGTCGACACCAGTGCACGGATATCTTTCTCCAGCAAACGCAGTTCTTCCGGTACGTGCCAATCGTAGGCCGCCAACCACTCTCCTTCCGCATCCATGAGCAGAAATTTTTCGATGTGCTCTTTCGGACGATGCAGCCCGTGGAAGAAGACCTCGCTGGAAATCTTCTCCAGCTGATCCCA
Source organism: Pirellulaceae bacterium (assembly GCA_046085865.1). Taxonomy (GTDB): domain Bacteria; phylum Planctomycetota; class Planctomycetia; order Pirellulales; family Pirellulaceae; genus JBEISR01. The sequence continues at coordinate 7,812 of JBJSWM010000467.1, read as the reverse complement.
GGTCCCAGTCAGAAACAACCAACGCTCTGGGTCTGCTCGATAACGATCGGCATAATCGCGCAGGACTTCAGGGGTATCCACTTCCGGATCGCACGTGATGCTCACCAGTCGCACTGGGACGTCTTTCAGTCGCTCCTGCAGCAATCGCATCTGATCATTCTGCTGCACGCAAATGCTGGGGCATTTGGAGAAGAAGAAGCTGGCGATATAGGGTTGCCCTGCAAGTTCCTTGGAGCCGATCGGTTTGCCGCTTCGCTCGATCAGTTCGAAGTCGTGCAGCCACTGACCTGGCGGAAGGTCGCGAACCGATTCCCGCATCTGTCGCGCCAGTTGCCGGCTGGCCTCGATGCGAGCTTCTGGGGAGTCAAAGACCGCCTTGCCAGCGGCCCCCTCGGTCTCCTGGAGGCTCTCCTGAGCCATTCTCTGCCCTTGCCCTTCCACTAGCGGTTCCAGGCGAGGCCTGCGCGGTGTGCTCCACCAAGCCGCCAGCAGCCCCAGCAGAATCCCCACCAAAATCCAAGGCCATCGATTTTTCATCGCCTTCCCTTCGGCTGCTTGCTCACCATGCCTGCTGCCAGAGCCGACAGTCCCAACGCGAAACCCGCCAGCGCCAACCAGCATACCATCGGCCCAGGGCTCCATCCGGTCGCTTCCATCGCTGGATCCAGGTGCTGCCGAATCCCAGCCACCACGTAGCTCATTGGATTGAATCGCATCGCCCAGTGGAACAAGGTTTCACCCCAGGTGGCATCGGGGGTCAAACCAGGGATGGGGAAGAGCGCGCCGCTAAGCAACCACATCGGCAGAAGCACCAGATTCATGATGGCATGAAACCCCTGCGTCGAATCCATCGGCCAGGCGAACAGCATGCCCAGGGCGGTGATGGCGATGGCTGCCAGAGCCAGGAATGCGATCAGCGATAGCGAGAGGGCGCCGATCTCCAAAGGGCCCAGGACCGCTACAAGAAGGACGAACAGCAGCGACTGCACCCAGGCGATCGCTCCGCCTCCGAGGATTTTTCCCGCGGCGATAGCCCATCGAGGCACCGGTGCGGCGAGCACCCCCTGCAGGAACCCGGCTTTGCGGTCTTCGATGATCGAGATCGTGGTGAAGATGGCGGTAAAAAGCAGGATCAGCGCGATGGTTCCCGCCAGATAATATTCCGAAAAACCAATCCCCCCCGCTCCCTGGAAACTTCGCCCTAGTCCGATTCCCAGCAGCAGCCACAAAAGCACCGGTTGCCCCAACGCTCCAATCACGCGGCTGGGCTGACGGAAGAAACGAATCCACTCCCGGACCGCCAACGCCAAAGCACCTCGCCATCCCGAAGCCATCTGCCCAATCATCCTCGGGTACCTCCCTGCCGGCGCCTGGAGGCGCCGCGCTGTCTTGAGAGGTCGGTCGCTAAAGAGGCTGGATCGCTCGCCAAAGATCGGCCGGTTTTGCGGAGGAAGAGGTCTTCCAGCGTCGGCCTTGCCCAGCTCAATTCTCGCACCTGCTGCGGGAACTCCTCCAGCCATCGCCTCCAGTCGACCTCTGCATCCAGTCGTTCGATCAGCAACTGATCGACTGATTGTTCGATCTTGCACTGCCAGCGTTCCTGTAACTGCACGCGGAAAGCTTCCGCCTGCTGCACACCATGGCATCGGACGCGAAGCACCGCGTCGCCTAAGTCGGATCGCAGATCGGCCGGTGTCCCTTCAGCCACCTCCTTCCCCTGATCGACCAGCAGCAATCGGTCGCATCGTTCCGCCTCATCCAGGAAATGGGTGGTCATCAGCACCGTGACCGCTTCCTGAGCGCGAAGACTTTCGATCGTCTCCCAGAACTCCAGCCGCGCGGCGGGATCGAGCCCACTGGTTGGTTCATCCATCAGAAGCAGCCTCGGCTGATGCAACATCCCCTTGGCCAGTTCCACCCGCCGCTGCATACCGCCCGAAAGCGACTGACAGCGACTGTGCGAACGATCCCCTAGCCCGAATCGCTGCAGCCAATGCACAGCCCGATCCTGTGACTCCCTCCGGCTCATCCCGTAGAGCGCCCCATGGCAAAGGAGGTTCTCCAGGACCGTCAGCTTGGGATCGATCGCCGGGTTTTGAAAGACCACCCCCAGGTGCCGCCGTATGGCCGCCGGGTCCCCTTCCAAATCGTCCCCAAACAGAGTCACCCGCCCTTGCTGCATCGGAGAGATCGTCGCCAAAAGCCGAAACAGAGTGCTCTTTCCACAGCCATTGGGTCCCAAGATCCCATAGATCGCACCCTCGGCGACTCGCAGCGATAGGCCATCGAGGGCGACGCGGTCACCATAACGATAGGCGACTTGCGACGCTTCCACCGCTCCTTCGACTCGGGATTCCCCCATCGGCGACCTCATACGCAGACGCGAAGGACCCACACCAGCAGCATCGCTGGCAGGTAGATCAGCGAAGCGCGAAGCAGGTATCGAGCCGTGGTGGACGTTTGCTGCTTCCAAAAGCGATAAGCACCCCATGCCATTCCCAGATTGGCCAGGACGCTCGCAATCCCCAGGATCCAGCCCAAAAGGCCGTCGGCACCCACCGACAGGACTCCCACCGGGAAAAGCGCTAACGCAGGCAGCAAGGCATGCCATGCCGCCAATCGTCCCGTCGGATCAACGGTCGTCAGCATCTGGAACCCTGCCGCCCGGTACTGGTCGCGATAGAGCCACGCGATCGCCATGAAATGAGGCAACTGCCAAAGCACCAGCACCGCCGTCATCCACCAACCCAATGGCTGACTCAACGTTCCGCCTCCTGCCGTCCATCCAATCAGCACAGGAAGTGCCCCAGGCAAGGTCCCGATCAAAGTGTTGATGCTGCTGATCGATTTCAGTGGGGTGTAGAGCAGCACATAGAGTCCCCAGGTGGCTAGCGCGATGGAGGCAGGAACCGGCAATCCTCCCAACGCAAAAACCGCCAACCCGACGATCACCAGCAGGAATCCGAACCCAAGCGACTCAACCGCCGTCAGCCGTCCCGAGGGAAGAGGTCGCCTTCGAGTCCGCTCCATCCTCGAGTCTCGTTCGATTTCATACCACTGGTTGAAGACGCTGGCGCTGGCGGCTACCAACGCCGTTCCCACCACGGTCGTGACCACCGCTTGCCAGGAAAAGAGCCCCTGCGGCGCTGCTGCCATCGCCACCAAAGCGGTCATGACAATCATGAGGAGAATGCGAGGCTTCGTCAGCTGCAGGTAGTCGCGCCAAACGTCGCGCAGAGCGACCACCGTTCGCACCGACGCTTGGTCGACCGACGAGCGACTTGCTGCCAGTTCCGTTGTCTCCGTCGCCATCGTTCCCCCGTCCTGCGCCCTGCCAGCTTTTGACTCTGGACCGTTTGGAACAGATCCAAACCGGTTGTTCAGATTATCCCAATTCCCGATTTTCACCAGCCGAAACAGTGCTGGGTATGCCGATCCTCCCACGCGTTTCCGCTACGCCAGCGACCAGACCATCCCCCATCGATCGCCCCCTGGCGACCGTCGAAGTGCTCCCCTCCGATTGCATCCCCTCCGATTGCATCCCACTGCGCCGACCTGCCTCCCCCATCCATAGCCACCAGGCAGTCGACAGACCGATCAGCAGCGAACCGGTCGCCTGATGGCCGGTGATCACCCAGGACTCAAAATACCCTTTGGCTTGGAGCACATAGCGATCCAGCCCTCCCAAGGAAATGGGCCAGGGAGAGGCGTAGCTGACAAACCAAGTCGCCACTCCCAGGCTCAATTGCAGCAGCAGCAGTGCCGCCAGACCATCGACCGGCCACCGGATCGCTAGCGACTGACGTAGCGGGCTCGACCAACGACCCAGCCAAGCGGCTAGGATCAACAAGGTGACGACCGCAGCGAACGTCAGGTGGAGATGAACCCAGAAGGTGAATTGCGATGGAAGGGCCCAAGGAACGATATGACGTACCTGTGCCCCCAAGACCAGTTGGGTCAGCACAGCACCTAAAATCGCTCGCGACATCCACAGCCATCGGGTAGGAACCACCTGTCCGACCTGCAGCTTGGACGAGTTCCAGGTCCTCCCGGCCCAAACGGCCGTCGCCACCGCCATCGCAAAGAAAAGAGGACCGGTACAGCCATGGATCATCGCCATCACCCGCTCGTCCAGCCGAACGCGAAGTCCCCCCAGGATCCCCTGCCCGATCACCGCTGCCAGTACCGCCACCGACCACCATCGCATCGACCGACTAACCTGCGGCCTCCAGGAACTCCCCACCAGGCAGATCGCAAGGAGACCTACAAAGGTGGCAAGCAAACGATGGCCATGCTCCACAAACAAATCAAAAGGTCCCAGCAGCCAGGTGGAGATAGGATAAAGCCACAGGTTGTACCCAAAGGTCCCGGGCCAGTCGGGAACCGCCATCCCGGCATCCTGAGTGGTGACCAAGCCTCCCAACCAGATCAGTGGGAAGGTGAAGAAGGCCAGCAGCCGAGCCCAAAAGCGCACACGCCCCATCGCGACGTCACGAATCGGATCGGTGGACAGGTCCGAAGCCACGACACCCCCCTCCCTATCCACGCCTCGACCTGATCGGTTCATCGGATCTCCTTCTCAAGAGTCGGGTGATCGCTTCCCAACTCGATTCCGGCGATGAGTTTCCCATCGTTCATGGTTTCATGTGGCGCGGGCAGGTCGAGCGACAGGGCAATCGCTAACTGGTCGCTCGATGTGCGGGTTGCGGTGGCTCCCAAAGTTGCCATTTGGGCCGCAGATCCTCTGGGGAATTGTTTCGAGTAGGGAAGCCACCGAACAAAATGAACCAGATCCCAGACATCCTGGGGAGTCCAGCCTTGCGGGTTGGCTGGCTTCAGAGGCAGCGCCGGCATGGGGGAACCATCGATGCCACCGGCGATCCGCCGGTAAAGATCCTGCGGACTAAATCCTCCACGATAAACTCCCGCATGCAAATCCCGCGGTCGATCTGGGACCGGTTTTCCAACTCCCAACCGGCTCCATCGCTTCCACTGAGACCGATCGGTGGGATCGACCCCGGCACGAATCGTCCAATCCTTGGTCCACTCATCATAGTCCACCAAGCGGCCATCCCCCCGTCCGCTCAGACCATGACAACTGGTGCAGGCAGTGGCCGGCATACCAAACAGCTTCTCCCCCCGCTCGATGGCCCCCAGCAACTGGGGCTTTGAGTCGCTGTTCCAGAGATCTTCGATCGAACGGTCGGCCAGTTCGTTCTCGGGCACTTCCAGCACTTCTTGCGACGCTTGACGCCACCGACGCAGCACCTCAGCCACCTCTCTGGCGACTGACGGCGAAGCATCCGGCGCGGTCGACTTCTGATCGGCTGGCTGCGCCGCCTGCCATCCCTCTTCTCCCGATTCACTGAGCGCGCCGATCAAGCGGCGTTCCCCTTCTCCTCGCACCGAAAGGTAAATGACGTAATCGATCAAAGGTTCGTAGTCGTCTCGAAAGTGTTTGCTCTCGGACAGCGATGCAAAGGAAGGCATCGCTGTACCGGGAATCCCTCGCTTGAGTACCGCCATCAGATCGCTGCGAGTCGGTCGGCTTCCGATGGGAGTCGATTTGAACTTGAAGGTGCCACGACGAAAATCTCGCGGGTAGGGTGACAGATTGCCCGCGGTCGCTCCCCAACCGTCTCCCGCGATGCCGTGGCAGTGGGCACAGTGCTTTCGATAAAGACCATATTCGACGCGATCCTCCAGACGCCGCACTGGCCCCGCCGCTCGCTCCAGTTGCTTTGGATCGACCAAGCTGACCAGCAGAGACGCCTGGTCGATGCCCCCCTCGGTGAGCCTTTCCACGGTGGGCCAGCGAGGCTTGTCGGGGGTGCCAAACCAATCGGTCAGCACCGATTCCAATCGTGCGGTCAGCGCCTCTGCCGATACCTCTCGACTCTCGGAGACTTGTTGAATCTGGACGGCACTGGCACGGAAGGATTCGGGAGATCGGATATTGCAGCCAGTAACCATAGGAAGGACTCCCAAGGAAGCCACTACCACCCACATCCTGGCACCGACCTTGCAACCGATCATCGCTTTCCACTGTCCTTTACCACAAACCTGCAACCAACCGCCGACGGTTCCTCGCACTCGTAGTTCACCGCAATTCCCCCTGGGGATCAACCCAAACCTATCCTCTTCTCCAGTCGCTGCGACAAAATGGGACAGTGAAGATCCACTCGGTGCCGGTTCCTCGGGACCGAAAAACGTTGAAAAAAACAAGGCGCAGATCGTTCGTCAGCAGACAACTACCAGTGTCCTTTGCGGTTCGGCTTGGCGATTCGATCGGCAGCTAAAAGGTTGCATCCCAAAGAAAATGTCGACTGGATACCTACGCCCCGATCGCAAATGAGGCGCGGCTCTCCATGCCTTCGTGCCTTCGCGTGAGCCAAAGAAGTGAGTTGCAAGAGAACGCATGGAGTGATGGCGAGAAAAAGGGGGCCATCTGGAATTCTAGTATGGCGATTGGAATTCCTTGCATCCCGATCGCTTTGCCTCGAGGAGGTCAGCCGATGAGTTGCTGGACGCCGTGGGAGTTAGGGCGGAACTGGCTGTGGCAACGATCGATCGCAGGGAGTTGGGGACACATGGACCCGCCGAATGGTCCGTAGGAGCGAAAAAAAGCCGGCGGTCCCTTTTGAAGGCACCGCCGGCTGGCATCGATTTCTAACAGCGAATTTCCCTTCAAACCGACTCGCAGTGGTCGATCCGCGGGGAAGTCTGGCTTACTGGTTCTTGAACTTGTCGGCGCCGATGACCACCGTGCCTAGATCGTTGGCACCTGGCTTCAGGGTGTACTCAAAGTTCCCCTTCGCCCAGGATTCCTTCTTCCCGCCAAAAGTGACCTCGTCGATCGATTTCTTCGAATTCTCGTGATAGACCTTGAAGACCAACTTGGTTCCAGCGGGCAGTCCTTTGATCGTCACTTTGCCATCGGCATCGCTGACCCCAACGTAGGGATGGTCGACCACGATCAACTTGGCTTCCATCCAAGGATGGACATTGCACTGCACAGGAATGGGAGCCGGCTCATCCTTCTCCAACTTCAAATCCTTCGACCCACCCGCCGGGACTACGAAGTTCTGCGCGGAGTTGTTCAGGAAATTGAAATTGGCATTGTGCCCGGTGGTGTCCGAATTCTTGACTTCGATCGTCTGCCCGGGGCGGGCGACAACGATGTGGGGAACAAAGACACACTCGAGATTGTCCAGAACGATTTTTCCGTCGGAAGGTTTCTTCAGATCGGGATGGATATTCTTTTCGGTGATCTTCGATTTCTTCGCGTCGACCCACAGGGCGACGTTTTGAATCCCTTTGTTGGAAGGATTGACGATCAATCCCTCATCGTTCTTGCTGCTTTTGGCGCAAACCGAATCCTTCGACAAATCCAATGGGGCTCGTGCCGGGGCTTTGTCGCCACCGTATACGAAGGAAATCGTCAGGTCAGACCATGCCGCTTCCTGGCCCATCGCTTGCCCAGCACCACCCATTCCTGTCGCCAGCAACATACCGAAAAACCATCGCACTCCAGTTCGCACGCCACGCCTCTCTTTCAATAAGTTCTTCTGCCTCAGGACCCATCCACAGAGGGTCCCACCGTTTGTTTCCACCCCTCTTCTCTGCATCACGAACATCGTAAATTCGTCTCGCAGAATGACGGCTCTCCAACTGACATGGTAGCCAGCGATCCACTGAGCGTCCACCAAGCGGAGTTTCCACCTAGCGAGGAAGGGGCGACGCGAGGAAGGGGCCAAGCGGACTCGTAGAACAATCGACGGGGCGCACGGGCAAAATCAGGCGTGCTCAAAA
>JBJSWM010000466.1:0-6662 GCA_046085865.1 Pirellulaceae bacterium | reverse complement strand
ACCCGCCGCTGATATCGAATTGCTCGGGCCGCCCCTTCAGACCGCACCAAAGGGAGCCACGATCGGTCAGCACCTCGATCGCCATGTAGGCTCGCGGCAAATCCAACCCTTGGAGTTCGATCACACCTCGGGATTCTCTTTCGATGGACAGAGGAGATTCGATTGCGGTTTGTGGGAACAGAAGCGACCAATGTTTTCCCGCTTGGGGAGTCCAAAAGCGAACTTGTTGAACCAGAAGTGCTTCCTCCCCTGCATGGACCACATGAATCACCGCACGCTGCAGACGCAAGCGGGTGGCGTCAGAAAAAAACGCAACCGAAGAAATGCAGCTTTTGGACCGACTGAGAAGAAGTGCCTGAGTCGGCAGCCCGTCGGCTTGAATCAGGATTTCATCGCCAGCAAGAAATGGTGCGGCTCGCGTGTTCCATTCCCACACTTGCAAAGCCTCTGGCTCGGAATCACCCAGCACCTGAAAATTGCTCCATGCCCAACCCTTCTGATCAACCCACTCCGGCGCTGTCTTTCCTTCGAATTTGGGAGTCCCATGCTTCCCCAGCACGAACGCTTGAACACGAACGCCTAGATCTTGACTTGGCTCCCTGCGGTATCGCATCTGAGAAGCGATCTGATGCGGCACGACGTAAGTCCCCTTCCAGGTGGAAGGGGATGGCTGCTGAGCACTCAAGGGTGAGCCGACCATGGAAAGGGCAAGCCAACCCAGACAGATGGTGACTCCCCATGGGTTCGATTCATTTCGGTGCATCACGATCGCATTCCCCTGTTGCCAGCATCTACCATGAAACTTCTCCAAAGAATCTTCCAGACTATCGCTTAGGGCTCATCCTATGGGATAGGATACCTCTTCGCATCGGGTGTTGTTCATTGCAGGTGAGAGTTGGTTGGTTTGGAAGGTGGATTGCATGCTGCGAAGAACATGGACCGGCGCGATGTTGTTGGCCGGAGCGGGGGCGATGTCGGGCTTGACGAGGGCGGGCGAAATGAAAAGGCAGAAGCCCAAAGTGATCGCTCACCGGGGCGCCAGCGGTTATCTTCCCGAGCATACCGAAGGTGCCAAGGTACTTGCGATCGCTCAAGGAGCCGATCTGGTCGAGCAAGATGTGGTGTTGACCAAAGATCTGGTCCCAATCGTCTGTCATGACGTCACCTTGGACGAGACCACCGATGTGGCCAGTCGATTCCCGGAGTTATCGCGAGCTGATGGGCGCTGGTATGCAGCGGATCTGCTTTGGGAACAGGTGCAGCAGCTTCAAGTGGTGGAGCGACGTCATCACGATACGGGCAAGCCGTTTTTTTCGAAGCGATTTCCGGGTGGTTTTGGGCAGCGGCTCATGCGTCTGGTCGACGAAATCGCTCTCGTTCGTGGGGTGAATCAGACGCGATCGCTGAATGTTGGCTGGCATGTCGAATGCAAGCAACCGGCATGGCATGAGAAGCATTTGGGAGTTCGCATCGAGCAAGTCGTCTACGATTTGCTTCAGCAGCTAGAGGTTGGACGCGCAAGCGAAATCTGCTACCTCCAGTGCTTCGAAAGCAATCCGCTCCAGCGGCTTCGGGCCGCAGGAAAAAATGCGTATCCATTGGTCTTCCTCATTGGTGGGAAACCAGATGGATTGCCGCCGAGAACCGATCTTTCTTTGGAAGCCCGAATCGAACTCTGGACTGCCTGGATCATGAAGCATGCTGCATTCGCTGACGGAATCGGGCCGTCGTTGGATCTGCTGGTGGAGCGAGGTGAGCAAGGCGAGATGGCTTCGTCGGGAATGTTCGAAGCAGCTTTGGCAACGAAGAAGTTCCTTCATCCTTACACGGTGAGGGCCGACAGTCTTCCCAAGTGGTCTGAGTCTCTGGAAGACCTGCACGGCTGGCTGATCGAGCGATTACCTGTCGATGGATTCTTCACAGACTTTCCGGACCTAAGTCGCCGAGCCATTGATGCATATCATGATTCCTAGCGCGGTGACTAGGCACCCAGCTCATTGCAAGTGATAGACAAAGTGGATCGCGCGGCTGGCTGCTGCATGCAGAGCCTCTGACAATTTTCTAGAATGATTGATCTGGCGTCGGTGGCGGTGGGTGTTCGTGCACCAACCCCGGTCGATCGAATGGTAGCGTGACAACAAAGTTCAACGAGGATTCCTCATGATCGATCGTTCTCTCCGAAGCAACCTGCACTGTTTTCTGATGGCAATCGCTGTACTGGATATCGCCAGCCCCATCCTTTCGATCGCTGTCGCACAAGAGTCACCGCAGGGAAGCAGGGCGTTGAGGTTGCCAGGGATCCAGCCATCGGGATCGGTGCTGCTCCCAAATGGATGGAGCATTCGGGCTGCTGGGACACAGGTTTCCGTTGGGGATTTTCCAGTGCACATGGAAGTGACTCCCGATCAGAAGTTTCTGGCGGTGCTGCATGCCGGATACGGGGAGCATGAATTGGTTTTCCTGGAGCTGGCAACGCAGAGGATGGTTTCTCGCACCATTCTTCCACAGGTCTACTATGGATTCGATTTTTCGGCCGACGGCAAGCAAATTCTGATTTCGGGAGCGGAGTATGAGTCGCTTCATCTACTGGACTATCAGAATGGTGCGGCCACCAATTTGAGGAGCCAGCAACTGCTCCCTAAGGAGAAGACCTTTGTCCCTTGTGGGATCAAGTCATTGGCGACGCCGAATCATTGGCTGATCTGTGGTGTTCTGGGGCATCAATTGGCGCGATGGGATAGCGGCCAGGAGAAAGCTGACTTTCTTGCGTTGCCCGAGAATTCCTATCCCTATGCCGTTTGCCTGTCACCAGATGGGAAAAAGGCTTGGGTGAGCCTCTGGGCGCAAAAGTCGGTGGCGGAGGTTGATATGGAGGCATGGAAGGTGGTCCGCACGATGGAGACTCGACCGCATCCCTGCGAAATGGCGATTCTCGACGCAGGGCGTTGGCTTCTGGTCGCCTGCGCAGATGACAACTCCGTGGTGCTCCTGGATCTAGAGAGCGGCCAGCAAAAGGAGGTCTTGCAGACAGCTCTTTACGCACAGGCCAAAAATGGAAGCACCCCTTCCAGCATCGCCGTATCAGCAGACGGCAACAGCCTTCTGGCAGCCAATGCGGACAACAACAATTTGGCGATCTTTGATATTCGCGAGCGGGGCAAAAGCAAATCGCTGGGATTCATCCCAGCAGGTTGGTATCCGACCAGCGTGCGATTTGGGCCGGGGGGGGAGCGAATTTTGGTGGCCAACGGGAAGGGGCTGGCATCGAAGGCAAACCCTCAGGGGCCACGCCCTGGTCAAAAGGAGTTGCCGCCATCGGTCCGCCAGTACATTGGAGGACTTTATCAGGGAACAATCGGTTTCCTGCCGACTCCGACCCCACAGCAGATGGCGGTCCACACGCGTCAAGCATTCGCCAACAGTCCGCTTCAGGATCAGTCGGCCGTTCGCACTCAGACTCGCACTGAAGGGAACCCGGTTCCTGCCAAAGTCGGCGATCCCAGCCCGATCAAGCATTGCTTTTATATCGTCAAGGAGAACCGTACCTACGACCAGGTCTTTGGGGATATGCCCGAAGGGAACGGGGACCCGAATCTCTGCCTCTTTCCTGAGGCGGTGACTCCCAACCACCATCGCTTGGCTCGTGACTTCGTGCTGCTGGATAACTGCTACGTCGAAAGCGAAGTGAGCGCTGATGGCCATGAGTGGTCGATGGCTGCGTACGCGACCGATTACGTCGAGCGGAGTTGGCCACTCTCCTACCGTAAGGGACTCGACAAATTCGGTTATCCCTCCGAAGGCAAGCGCCAGATCGCTTTTCCATCGAGTGGTTATATCTGGGATGCCTGCAAAAAAGCTGGAGTGGATTACTTCAGTTTTGGCGAGTTCGTCGACAATGCCGTAGTGCCGGGCGAGCCGGCGACGACGAAAGTCGAGGCATTGAAGGGGCATTATGATCCTCTCTACCGCAGCTACGATTTGAACTATCGGGATGTGCGGCGGGCCGACCGGTTTATCGAGCGGCTGAAGCAGTTCGAGCGGGAGGATAATTTACCGGGGCTTGTGATCATGAGGCTGCCAAATGACCATACCTCGGGAACCAAGGTGGGAGCTCCGACTCCAGTTGCGATGGTGGCCGATAACGACTTGGCTTTGGGGATGGTGGTCGATGCGATTTCCAGGAGCAAGTATTGGAAGGAATCGGCCATCTTTGTTGTCGAGGATGATGCACAGAACGGGGCGGACCATGTGGACGCCCACCGGTCGGTAGCTCTTGCGATCTCCCCCTATTCCCGACGCATGGGGGTAGATTCCGAACTCTATTCCACCGCCAGTATCTTGCGCACGATGGAGTTGATTCTGGGGATCGAGCCGATGACGCAGTTTGATGCTGCGGCGACTCCCATGTATGGCTGTTTTCAGGCTACCGCCGACCTCACTCCTTATGATCTTCAGCCAGCGCAGGTCGATGTGAATGAAGTGAATCAGCCCACCGCCTGGGGTGCGGACCTCAGTGAGCGGCTCGATTTGTCGCAGGAAGACGCGGCAGACGACCTGCTCTTTGGCGACATCGTCTGGCGGAGTGTCAAGGGAGCTGACCATCCTATGCCCGCTCCCGTCCGTGCTGCCTTCGTCTTTCAGCATCTTGAGGAAGAAGAGGAGGAAGGCGAAGAAGAGGAGGAAGGCGACTTAGAGCGATTGGGACGGCCTGGGAGTCCAAGGTAATCGATAGGTTTCCTGCAAACGATTGGATGGCATTCCACCACAACGCCTGAGGATCGTATTGGGGATTGCTTGGGAGTTCGACATCCACGGTGGCCAAGGCGCAGAGAAAGAGTGACCGAGCCCCGGTTTCAGAGAGAGCGGGGCGACGAAGGGGCAAAAAAATGGCGGCGGCGGCCGCATCCCTTGGTCACCCTTTCAGTGTTTCCAGGCTGGCAACAATGTAGTCGGCAAAAAGTCCCGTCACCTTGGTCGCTTCGTCTTGCTTGATCAAAGCCATTTCGGCATCGGCAAGCTGGGGCAATCGGTAGTCTTTTCCAACTGGATGGATTCCATCGGGAATCATATGGGCTGGGAGCACCGTCATGCCAAATCCTGCGCGGACGGCAGCGAGAGTGCCAGCGAGACTTGGGCTGGTGTAGCCGATGTGCCAGGTTCGACGCGCACGATCGAGTGCGGCAAGTGCCCGGGCGCGATAGATGCAGGGCTGTGGTGACAGCACCAGCGATAATCGCTCCTCGGGTCGGTATCCTTCGGCCGCTGCCCATACCAGTGGCTCACGCCACACCTTCGTTCCCCCTTTGACACTTTGCGGGTCTCTTTTGACCAAGATGACATCGAACTGGCCATTCTGGAATTGCTCCAGCAGGTTCAGTGTCAGATCGCACGAAACATTCAGCTGGACGCGGGGGTGGTGTTTGCGGAAGCGAGCCAAGACGTCGGGGAGATAGTGGGTCGCGAAATCCTCTGGGGTTCCAAACCGAATTTCTCCAGCAACCTCTGGCTCACGGAGTCGGCTGAAAACTTCCCACTGCAGTTGCTTCATCTGGCGCGCATAGCCTAAAAAGATCTCCCCTTCTGGGGTCAGGGTTACCTTTCTCCCGCCTCGATCAAACAACTGGCATCCCAGCTGTTCCTCTAGCTTTTTGATCTGAAGACTGAGAGCGGATTGGGTTCGAGAGACGGTTTTCGCCGCCTTGCCGAACGACCCTGTCTCCGCGATCGCAATGAAGCTCTTCAACTGCAGGCTGTCGACCAGGAACGGCATACGATGCCTCATGAGGAAAAGTAATCGTTTGGGGAATTCGATCGATTATTTCGATTGTACAGCAAGCGAGATGATTGGGCAGGGCCCCGGAGCCGATCGAAGGGGGGATGGGGATCTCGGGGATGTAGGAACCGCACGGCGAGCGGGCGATGCGCTATACTGGCGGCTTCCTGTTCTATTGCAATTCTGGGAGGCAATTCATGCGTCGCATCTCTCTTTTGCTTTTTGTTGCTGTTGCGAGCATCCACAGCGGAAGTCTGGCCGCTCCGCCAGCCAAGGTCGCCACCGTCGAGGGGATCTCGGAGTACCGGTTGGAAAATGGCGCCCGAGTCTTGCTATTTCCCGATGCGTCGCGGCCAACCATCAGCGTCAACATGACAGTGCTTGTTGGGTCGCGTCACGAAGGATACGGGGAAGCGGGGATGGCACACCTGCTGGAACACCTGGTATTCAAGGGGACACCCACATTTCCCAATGTCCCCAAGGCGCTTCGCGACCACGGAGCTAGTTTTAACGGGACCACGAACGTCGACCGTACGAACTACTTTGAAACGCTTCCAGCAACCGATGAAAACCTGGATTTTGCCATCCATTTGGAGTGCGATCGTCTGGTGAACAGCTACATCAAGCGCGAAGACTTGATGTCGGAGTTCACGGTGGTGCGAAACGAATTCGAGAGTGGCGAAAATAGTCCCCAGCGAGTTCTTTCGCAGCGCGTGCAGGCAGCGGCTTACGAATGGCATAACTACGGAAAGTCGACGATTGGTAACCGATCGGACATCGAACGGGTTCCGATCGACAACCTACAGGATTTTTATCGGCGGTTCTATCAGCCGGACAATGTGGTCCTGATCGTCACCGGAACGTTTGAAGAGTCGCGGGCTTTGGAACT
>JBJSWM010000465.1:0-5271 GCA_046085865.1 Pirellulaceae bacterium | reverse complement strand
TGATGCGTTTGGAGCGACGGCAGTCCGATGCTGACGCATCAGAAGCTTTAGATCGGTGGCGTGAGGGAACTTCGGAGCGGCTCCAAAGCCGCCCCAGGTGGAGTCGAACTGTCTGGCGAGTTGTTGATCCGCTTCATCCAGTAGCAGGGCGTCGAGCCTCTCGGTGATAGGCTCATCGACCATCCTCGCCTCCTCTTGGAGGTATCCCGTCAACTGCTGAGCGTGCTCCAGCAGATCTCCACGCCTTTTGCTCCAAGCATCCGCCACGGCTCGGAGCACTTGGTCGAACCCGGGTCGGCCCCACTTTTGCACCGGTGGCCAGTAGGTGCCGCCATAAAAGGGCTTCTGGTCCGGTGTCAGAAAGACGCTCATCGGCCATCCACCCGACCCCGTCAGAATCTGAACCGCCTGCATGTAGATATGATCGAGGTCCGGCCGTTGCTCGCGGTCCACCTTGATGGCGACAAAAAACTCGTTGAGGATCTCAGCGATCGCCTGATTCTCAAAGCTCTCTCGCTCCATCACATGGCACCAGTGGCAAGCCGAATAGCCTATCGAAAGAAAAATCGGCTTTTCTTCGCGTCTTGCCTTTTCAAGTGCCTCTTCACCCCAAGGATACCAGTCGACTGGATTGTGCTGATGCTGAAGCAGATAGGGACTGGTGGAGCCGGCAAGTCGGTTTGGCATGAAGTCGCATTTCTCGGTGGAGAGTGATCCGTTGATCGAATCTGATTCGTGCTCGATTGTCGCCAGTGAAGCGATTGGACGAACCCTAAGGAAGCTTGTCAGGGGCGGGCTTGTCGTCTTGATCGTCCTTCTCTTCTCCCTTCTCTTCTCCCTTCCGATCGGCCTTACCTTTTGGCTCCTGCGGCTCCTTTCCTTTTTTCGCGCGGCCGCGATTCGACTTGTTCTTTCCTTTTCCCTCATCGCCCTCTTGCTGCAGATCGTCCGACTCTGGGGTTTCGCCCAACTTCTTCACCGCCGTGATGGTCGCGGTTTGGGCATAAATTTCATCGGGGGATTGGGCGCTGGCTAGACCCTGGACAACGATGGAGTCACCAGGTTGAACGAAATCGATGGCGTTTAGCGTGACACTGATCTGTGTCTTGTCATCGACGCGGACCTGCATGGGGATGCCACCGCACTGAAGAGCGATGCGGTCCTTCTGTCCCCCCGCGATCTGTCCGACGACGAGCACTTTGGCCGCCTGCGGTGTGTTCTTGCCATCCTGGAAAGGTTGTGCCCCGTTGGCTCCCAGCGCCGCCACGGGGTAGATCCCCGGAACTCGTCTTGCCAATTGCTCAGGCGGCAATGGATTGCGAACTGGAATCGGGGTGAATACCTCCATCTGGGACAAGGGTGCGGTTGGTTGTCCCATGGCGTTGAGTTCCGTAGCGAATCGAACCCAAAGGCCAGGCTGCAGCCAAGGTAGCAATGCCTCAGCCCGGTACAGGATCCGTTCGGGCATCTCCGGAAGCTTCACCAGCTTTTTGGCATTCGAGTCGTCGGTGACCTGAAGCACCAAGCCCTGTCCCCCTTCGATCTTCCCCTTCAGGGAGACCACCTGAGCGTCATTGGCTGCGCCTTGACCTCTCGCCACAGCAACCACTAGGCACGCCAGGATGGGAGCAAGAAGTAACGATCGCATACGGCAATTTCCGCCGCCGAAGAAAGAGACTCGATCGCCACAATGAGCCATACAAATCGGCACCATGGTGCTACTCCTCTCGGACAATCGTCGCATCCAGGCCTGGAAGGGGGGCTTCACGAGTTGCCCCGATGGCTGGAGTATACTACGACGCAGGAATCATCCGCACGGGATTCGTCATGGAGTTTTTTCTGAAGGCTGCTTTCCGGGATGTCCCAGCTTTCCGTAGCCAGTCGCTCGGGATGCCCAAATCGCAAGCATAAGGTGGGCAGAGGGAGTTATTGCTGATGGGAAAAATTTCGACGAATCCTACTTCCGGGACGCTGCCTTCTGGGCCCCCTGGAACGCCCAGTCCGGTGACGGTTCGGTCGCTGAAGCTCGCCAAAGACGCGGGGCGTCGCGTGACGATGCTGACCGTCTACGATTACCCTACGGCTCGCTTGCTGGATCAGGCCGGAATCGACATGCTGTTGGTAGGAGATTCGTTGGGAATGGTGGTCCAGGGGCATACCACCACCGTGCCCGTGACTCTTTCCGAAATGATCTATCACGGCCGGATGGTGGCGAGAGCGGCACAGCACGCGATGGTGGTGGTCGATCTCCCCTTTCCAGTCGGCCAACTCGGCGTTCGAGACACGCTCCGGAAAGCAGCTCGGGTTGTCAAACAGACAGGTTGCCAGGCGGTCAAGCTGGAGGGGGGCGCCGCGCAGGCCGATACCATCGCGGCTCTGGTCGACGCGGGAATCGCCACGATCGCGCACATAGGTCTTCGGCCCCAGAGCGTTCATGCGCTGGGTGGATACCGAGTCCAACGCGATCGAGAACGACTGATGCAGGACGCGGAGGCGGCAGTCCGGGCAGGTGCTTTTGCGATTCTGCTGGAGTGCGTCCCGGAAGCCTTTGCCCGCGAAGTCACCCGGATGGTGCCAGTGCCTACGATTGGCATCGGGGCTGGAGCGGGATGCGATGGGCAGGTGCTGGTGCTGCACGACATGCTGGGACTTGGGGAGGGCCGAGTTCCCAAGTTCGTCCGCCAGTACGCCAATCTTCGTTCGGTCATCGACGATGCGGTTGGGCGCTATCGCGACGACGTGATCGCCGGGACGTTTCCGGGGGCTCCTGAGAGCTTTGAGTGAAGGGCGATGCGGCTAGGCTCGAGGCGACTTTAGCGTGCTGGTATGGACCGAGTGTCCAAGGGTGCGGCACTGGGAAACCGCAACGGGGAATTGCGGCATTCAGGAGGTAGAGGCTGATGGATTCGATGAGTCTCTTTGCCAAGCAGGAAGCGGAAGCGCTGGAGCAGGCCAAGCCGCTGGCCGCGAGGATGCGACCCAGGTCGCTGGATGAGATTGTCGGCCAAGAAGCCTTGCTGCGTCCCGGATCGCTGCTACGGCGTCTGGTCGCCACAGGCAGGCTGGGCTCAATCCTCTTTCACGGACCACCCGGGACAGGCAAGACGACGATCGCGCGGGTGCTGGCCGCCGAACTCAAGGCGACGCTCTTTCCACTGAACGCCGTCACCAGCGGTGTCAAAGAACTGCGAGAGGTCTTGCAGAAAGCTCGTGACGAAGTGCTCGCCGGAGCTCCGCCGCCTCTGGTCTTTGTTGATGAGATCCATCGATTCAATCGATCGCAGCAGGATGCGCTACTGCCGGATGTTGAAGAGGGGATCGTTTCCTTGATCGGGGCCACTACCAGCAATCCCTTCTTCTCCGTCAACGCCGCACTGCTCAGCCGCAGTCAGGTGCTGCAACTGGAGCCGCTGGTGCCCGAAGCGATTCGACAGGTGATCGATCGCGCGTTGAGCGACCGTCAGAGAGGGCTTGGGGAGATTCCGGTCGATGCGCAACCGAAAGCGCTGGATCATCTGGCCGCAGCCGTCGACGGAGACGCGCGCCGCGCCCTGATGACACTCGACCTCCTGGTCCGTTCCAGCTCGACTTCTCCAGTTCCCATCACGATCGAAGCGGTCCGGGAGGCGCTGCACCGGAAGGTGCTGGCGTTTGATGCGACTGGCGATGAACACTACGATCTAGCCAGCGCGCTGATCAAGAGCATCCGTGGTAGTGATGTCGATGCATCGCTTTACTGGCTGGCGCGATTCCTCGAAAGCGGTGAAGAGATCCGGTTTCTCTGCCGAAGGTTGCTGATTCTCGCCAGCGAAGATATCGGCAACGCCGATCCTCAGGCGTTGATTCTTGCCACCAGCGCGGCGACCACCTGCGAGTGGATCGGTCTACCGGAGTGCCAGCTGACTCTTTCGCAGACCGTCATCTATCTGGCGATGGCCCCCAAAAGCAATTCGGCCACCACAGCCATTGCCGAGGCGCGGCGAGCGGTTCGGGAAGAGCCGACCCTGCCAGTCCCCAAACGGCTTTGCGATGCTCATTATGCCGGGGCTGAGAAACTGGGCCACGGCATCGGCTACCAGTATGCTCACGACTTTCCCGATGGAGTCGCGCCACAGGATTATCTGGGGGCCGATCGGGAGTTCTACAAGCCAACCGATCGTGGCTTGGAGGGGACTTGGCAGGCGCGATTGGAATCGCTTCGCAATCTCTTTCGGAAGGCAAGGCAGGACCGCAAGTGACCTCTCGGGCCCGAGTTGGCTAACGCTGGATCGGCGTCAAGCGAATGCCGCTGTTGGTATTGGGAGTGCCAAAAGTCGGGGGAGTCCTATCGGCTGGTGCCCCATATCCGCTAGCCGGAACTGTGCGATTGTCGTCGATCCCCCAGCCGGGCGAGGCTTGGTTGGTTCCCATCCCAGGGAGCAGGCTGCCGGATGGCACATTGCCGTTGGGATTGCTTTGAAAAGAAGGCCAAGTTCCCTCGGGCGGCGAAGGAACCGCTGGTGTGAACCAGGGATTGCCGCTGGGATTGCCTCCCTGTTCGGCGGGCAGGACTCCAGATCCTCCCTGCTGCAACTGGTTCTCAAGTCGTTCCAGATGCGGGCGCACTACGCGTTCCACCTCGGCTGGGAAGATACCATCCGATTTGGCGAGGATCTGGCTGATGTAGCGACCGCTGCGCGACTGGCAAATCGCACGCTGACGTTCGACCGGCAGCAAGGTCATTCCGAAGAAGGTAACCAACAGGCAGTAGATGGCACCCTTGGCCAACCCTAGCATGGCTCCCATCTGTCGATCGAATTCGCGAAGACGGATCTGATCGAGGACTCCGCTGAAGAGTCGGAAGCCGAGCCAGATCGCAAGGGATGTTCCTGCATAGATCAGCAGCATTGCGAGAAAGATGTTCCAGGGTGGTTCGGCATTGATCTTGGCAGCCACTTCGTTGCGATAGGTGTATGCAAAATAGTAGCTGACCACAACCGATGCCAACGAAGCGACCTGCCAAGCAAATCCCTTGATCGCTCCCAGCAGCGTCATCGACACCAGAACCAGCAACATCAGCAGATCGTAAGCTGGCAACATCCCATCTCTCCTCAAAGATTCCCAACTCTTTGTAGTCGAAAACAGTCGGGCGGGCGAAGAGCAATTTGCCTATTTTTCCAGGAGGTCATTCGCTTCGGGGAACTGCTTTTGGGAGCCGGCCTGGGATCTTCTAAAGTCCCGTTTCAGGTCGGGCAAATACAGAGACATAGAGCAAGGCGGCTTGCATGCTGG
>JBJSWM010000464.1:0-4306 GCA_046085865.1 Pirellulaceae bacterium | reverse complement strand
AAGAGAACACCACCCAGCCCCGCCATCGCGCCGCAAAGGGTGGTGTTCTCTTGAGCAGTCAGCTTCAAAGCGGCGCGGCGACCTACGGGGCGATGTATGAGCTGCTGGTGATTGCTGCGGTGGTGGTGGGCGGCGCTTCGCTCAGCGGAGGAAGAGGAAAGATTTTATGGACATTGATCGGCGCGCTGGTGATCGCCGTGATCCAGAACGGCATGAACCTCCTTGGTGTCGACCCATTCCTCCAGAAAGTGGTGCTGGGTTACGTCATTTTAGGTGCCGTACTGCTGGATCGTTGGCGTAGCCGATGAGCCGGTTTGCATGTTGGCTGGCACTCCATCATGCTGATTCGTTGGGAGCAGGAGACAGGGGTGGATTGCATAGGCTGAAAGGTCTTTTCCATGGTGAGCGAGCGACGACACGGACTTGGGGTTTGGGTTCGATTCTTCGGGAGCCATCAGCCCGACCTCGCCATCCGATTGGGCGTGTTTCTCGGCATGCTTTTGGCGATGACTGTCCCGACCTGTGCGCAGTAGGCATGGAAGGGACAGATCGAACAATGGGTGAAGGAGCATCGGGGCGAGGTAGCGATCCACGTCGCCTGGGCTGACTCGTCCACCGACGCCGGTCCAACCCCGCTGATGGAGATCGCTGGCGACCGACCGATGCCAACGGCTAGCCTGATCAAGGTTGCCGTGCTGGCGGAACTCTATCGACAGATCGACCTGAAGATGGTTTCGTCGGACGAACTGATGGAACTGCGGAAGGAAGACGCCGTTCCAGGTTCTGGTATCCTGACGGAGCATTTTGCTCCTGGAACACGGTTGCCTCTGGCGACAGTGGCACGATTGATGATCGCTTGATCGGACAACACCGCCACCAACCTGCTTCTGGACCGCTTGGGAATCGCCGCAGTCAACCGCACCATGGACTCCCTGGGATTCGATCAGACCCATGTCCATTCGAAGGTGTTTCGTCGAGAGACGTCGGTGGAGCCCGAGGCCAGTCAGCGGTATGGACTTGGACGCACCACCGCTAGGCAAATGGCGCAGTTGCTTTCGAAGATCCATCGCAAAGAGCTTTTTTCCGCCGACGCGTCCGCTGCGATGCTGGCGCACTTGGCGGCCTGTGACGATGACACGAAGATCCTGCGCGAACTCCCCAAGTCGTTCCGCGCGCCACACAAGACAGGCGCGGTTACGGAAGTCAGAACCGACGCCGCATTGCTTCCCTTGGGGGAACGCACCTTGGTGGTCGTGATTCTGACAGCCGCAAACGAAGACGGCTCGTGGGGAGACCAAAATGCGGCAGAAATCCTGATGGGGAAGATTGGAAAACTACTTTTTGACCAATTCGCCACCAAGAAGACCGCTGCGTCCGAGGTCGACCAAGCGCCTCTGCAGATGGGTTCCAACGGCCGGAGGGTACTAGCACTGCAACGAACGCTCAATCAGAGTCGTCCCGAGAAAGATCGATTGACCGAAGACGGAGAGTTCGGCCCCGCCACGCTGGCCGCGGTCAAGGACTTTCAGAGACATCAGCAGCTGGAAGAGACTGGCATTGTCGAAGCGAGGACCTGGGCCAGCCTCGGGGCGATTCGCTGGGAAGCCGAGCCCATTCCTTCACAAGAAGAGCGATCGCGATTCGAACAGGATCGGCGGCAAAGCGATTTGCACGTCAGCGGGCCTCATGTATCCGCAAAGGCCTGGGTCATCTACGATCCAGAGTCCGCCCAAGTCCTCGCTGGCCATCAACAAGACCTACCGCTGCCTATGGCCAGCACCACCAAGATCATGACCGCTTGGTTGGTCCATCAAGCAATCTCCCAGAGGGCCGATCTAGTCGATCGACGCGTCGGATTCTCCACGCAAGCCGATGCGACCGCGGGATCGAGCTCCCTGGTAGAAGCTGGAGAATCGGTGTCGCTCGAAGATGCACTCCACGGGTTGATGCTGCCGTCGGGAAACGACATGGCGATCGCTCTGGCCGAATGGTGGGCAAGCATCGATCGCAATGAGTCGGACAGGGATGCACCAAAGGGCAAGGAAAAAAACCTCGCCGATTCCGACCAGCTGGTGGCCGCTTTCGTCGAGGCAATGAACCTAGAAGCTGCGAGGTTGGAATTGAAGGGGACTAGGTTTTCCAATCCACACGGCTTGCCCGATGCAGAACACCGAACTTCCGCCATCGACCTGGCGCGGCTGGCCGACCAGTTCATGAAGGTGCCATCGCTTCGCGACTTGGTCGGCAAACGTCAGCACGTCGCGAGAATCGATCGGCCCGATGGATCGTATCGCGAAATTCTATGGAAAAACACCAATCCGCTGCTCGACACCCAAGGGTACGACGGCATCAAAACCGGGACCACCGAAGCAGCGGGAGCCTGCTTGGTTTCCAGCAGCCACCAGGGAGAACGCCGACTGATTGTCGTCCAGCTGGGTTCCAGAAACTCTGACACCCGCGAACTGGATGCTCGCAACCTCCATCGGTGGGGGTGGCAGTTGATGGAGCGCAAGCAGGAAAAATGAGTGGGATAGGGAACATCTCAGCCGATGCCATTGGATCCCAAGGAGCGGCTCCCACGGCCGAATCGACAGCCGAAATCGCTTCCGAGGGCAGCCGGTAGAAAGAGGAAAAACTGGAGAGCCAATGACGGTCCCTAGCAGGGAAAGCAGTGAGGCGCCTATGATGATGGGGATTGACGTGCAAGGAGTCTAGTTGCGTCCAACTTGGCTGCTCCTTGCTCACCTAACTTGTCCTTGCGGTCCCAGTGGTTGCTCTCTCATCGGCTGATTGAGAGCTTGCAGGGCAGTGCCTGATGCGTCTGCGGTGGATCGCCAACTTCAAACGGTCGAGGGTAGTTGAATGAATTGGAAGTCATGGAATCGTTCTTTTTTGGTCAGTTCATTGGTGCTTGGGCTCTGCGGTAACTCGGTGATGGCTCAGCAAGCCCCGCCTCAGACGATCCCACCGGCCGTTGCGGGCCAGGCGCCAGCGACTGCAGCGACCGCCACCGCAGCTCCTGCAACAGCACAGGAACCGCCTCAGACTAGGGAACTCACCGTTTTGGAGAAGGAGATTGTCGCCGCGACAGAGAAGTTGGTGGCGGCGTTCAACGAGGGGAGCGCAGAGAAGGTGGTCGGGATGTTCACTCCCAAGGGAGAACTGATCGACGAAAATGGCGTCGTCCACACCGGTGATGAACTCAAGGCGGTGCTCACCGAGTTCTTCAAGGCCTATCCGCAGGCAAAGACCGGTGTCGAAATCGACTCGGTCCGCGAGTTGGGCGAAGTGACCATCTCGGAAGGGACCCGCGTGGTCGCAACGAAGGATGAAACGTCGGTGGCGGTGATGCGGTACCAAGCGATCTGGGACAAGACCGAAAAGGGATTCCAGTTGGCTTCCCTGCGCGATTATGCCGAACCTCAGCCATTGGCGCCGCGGGAAGCGTTGGAATCGCTTTCCTGGCTTGTTGGTGATTGGGTCAACGAAGGGGACGATGGCAAGGTGGAATTCAGCTACAAGTGGTCGGAGGACGGGAACTTTTTGCTTGGCGACATTCTCATCAAACAAGATGGGCAAGTGACCCGCAAGACATCGCAGCGAATTGGCTGGGATGCCAATGAAGGTCAGCTTCGCTCGTGGAACTTCGAATCCGATGGAGGATTCGGTCAGAGTCTATGGACGCCGACCGACGAAGGCTGGGTGCTTCATTCGGCTGCCACGGGCCCTGATGGGACGGAGGCGAGGGCCACCATCACGATGATTCCGACCGAGAACGGCAGGTACGTCGTCAAGGGCTCAGACCGGATGGTGGGAGACGTGATGGAACCTGATTTTGAGTACATCGTCGCCAAGAAGCCACCGGCTCCTGCAGCGGCGGGCAATTGAGCGGCCGCAGCTTTTCCAGCGCGGCACTTCGACTCGTACGGAAAACACACTGGAGTGACACTTCATGAAATGGTTAGGATTTGCCTGGAGTAGCATGGCCCTAGCGCTGGGCCTTTTGG
The DNA here is from genome assembly GCA_046085865.1 of Pirellulaceae bacterium. GTDB lineage: Bacteria > Planctomycetota > Planctomycetia > Pirellulales > Pirellulaceae > JBEISR01. The sequence goes on along the minus strand of JBJSWM010000464.1, from coordinate 299 downwards.
TGGCGACTCCCGACGACCTGCTGGCGCAGGGACGGGGTCGGGCGGGTGGTGGCGGTGGAGGAGCGAGGCCATCCATGGGTCGTGTGGGCGGAGGCGGAGCCCATCCCATGGGGGGCGGCGGCATGGCTCGCCCCGCGCCTCAGATGAGTCGCCCGTCGGGTGGCAACATCCGGCCACCGGTTCAGATGCCACAAAGTCGACCTTCGTTTGGCAACGCTGCGAGGCCATCGATGCCAAGTGGCCCAACGGGATCTCCCATGGCCCGCCCGGCTCCCGGCGGTGCAGGTGGACGACCGAGC
>JBJSWM010000463.1:0-6372 GCA_046085865.1 Pirellulaceae bacterium | reverse complement strand
GTATCGAAGGAACAGGACTATGAACATAGAATTCACCAACGCGGCACACCCCAGCCTGACTCGGCGACACCTGCTCAGGCAGTCCGGTGCTGCGATCTCCGGGATTGCAATGGCCGACCTGCTGGCTCGAGATGGCCTGCTGGCAGACGACCAGCCGCGCCCAGCCCAAGGGGCTTTAGGTGGGCAATTCCATCACCCCCCAAAAGCCAAACGGATCATTTCCCTTTTCATGTCTGGGGGGCCGTCGCAATTGGACCTCTACGACTACAAGCCAGAGTTGGTCAAGCGAAACGGGGAACAGCTACCCGATTCGGTCCGAAAAGGTCAGCGTCTCACTGGTATGTCGGGCAACCAGTCCTCCATCCCGTTGGTCGGATCCCCTTTCAAATTTCAACAGCATGGGCCGCAAGCGGCATGGTTCAGCGAACTTTTGCCCCACACGGCATCGGTCGCCGACAAGCTTTGCGTCATACAGGCAGCCTACACCGAAGCGATCAACCACGGCCCAGGTGTCACCTTCCTCCAGACTGGGACGCAGATCGCTGGAAGGCCCAGCATCGGTTCATGGCTCAGCTACGGTCTTGGCCAGGAAAACGACAACCTCCCTGCCTTCATCGTCCTGATCACCAAGGATAAAGGTGGACAGCCCCTGGGAGCCCATCTCTGGGGAAGTGGCTTTCTTTCGTCTCAGCATCAGGGGATCCTATTCCGAGCTGCGAAGGACCCGGTTCTTTATCTGGGGAATCCGGCTGGAGTCTCAGTAGAAAGCCGCCGCAATCTGCTGGATCATCTGAAGCAATTGCATCAAGAAGACTATCAGCAGGGAGCGGATGAGTCGATTCTCAGCCGAATTGGCCACTACGAAATGGCGTTCAAGATGCAATCGAGCATCCCAGAGGCGTCGGATCTTTCTCAGGAGCCCAAAGAAGTGATCGACAGCTATGGGCCCGATGCCGCGAACCCGGGGAGCTTTGCAGCCAACTGCCTGCTGGCCAGGAGACTGGCCGAACGGGGAGTCCGCTTCATCCAGCTCTACCATCAGGATTGGGACCACCATGGCGGACTTCCGGGAGGCCTGCCGGGCCTATGCAGGGAGACCGATCAACCTGCAGCCGCCTTGATCCGCGACTTGGAACGGACCGGGATGCTCGACGAAACCCTGGTGGTGTGGGGGGGTGAATTCGGCCGGACCAACTATTGCCAAGGAAAGATCCAGCAGAACTTTGGACGCGACCACCATCCTCGCTGCTTCACGATGTGGATGGCTGGAGGAGGTGTGCGAGCCGGCAGTATTCACGGAACGACTGATGAACTCGGGTACAATGTCGCGACCGGCGGAGTCCACGTGCATGACCTCCACGCAACCATGCTCCACCTGCTAGGCATCGATCACGAAAGATTGACCTACAAGTTCCAGGGCCGTCGCTATCGCCTGACCGATGTCCACGGCACCGTGGTTCAGGAACTGCTTGCCTGACCCGACAGACAGTTCCTGTTGCTCTTTTCCCTGGAAGAATCAGCGAACGATTGGGCCGGCCGCCGGCTGTTCGGCCACCTGCGTCTGATCGGGAACATACCCCAGATAGCACATCAGATCCTTGATCTCTTCTGCCAGGAGTACATCCAGGAGATTGGCCGGCATCAGGGAGGTTTTGCTGGTGCGTATCTCCTCGATGTCCTCACCCGGAATCGTCACCTCGCTTTGATCGGCGCGACGCAGCTTCACACTTCCATCAGGCAACTTGGTCAACATCCCCGATTCCACCGTGCCATGGACGGTGAGAACGCGTTGAGCGACGAACTGATCGCTGATGATGTGCGAGGGATAAAGGATCGATTCGAGTGTCTCCTGGCGATGGAATCGGCGGGAGAGCGTCGTCAGATCGGGTCCAAGATTTCCACCCTGACTTCCCATGCGATGGCAGTCAGCGCATTTCGCCTTGGCGTACGCCAGCTTCCCCTTCTCTCGCGACCCGCTCTTGCCCTTTGGACCATTCAGATATTCTTCCACCAGCTCCATCGTCCACTTCCCGTCGGCACCCTCACTGGGAAGTTGTGCCTGCGTGTGAGTTGGATGCTGCTCGTGGAACCAACGTTGCCAGATCCCCAATTGACCTTCGATGCTACTGGCTTCGTCCCGGAACGAATGGCCAGTCCAGTGCTCCAGTAGAGCGATGGCGATTTGCGGATCCTCGCCATCGCGTTGCATTCTCAAGGCATGCAGAATCACCTGACGAATCGCCTCGGGATCATCCGTGGCTGCTGAGACTGTCTTGAGCTGGGAAAGGATATCGGCGACCGCAAAGTCATCCAGGATCGGGAGGCTTCGGATGAGATAATCCCAGTTCTCTCCTTCGGGTTGAAGCGACAGTCCGATGGCAACGGCAGCGCGGCGATCGGGACTGCGTCGCCACACCTCACGCAAGTACGCCATCGATTCCTTGTCACCGTGTTGAGCCAGAACGGCCGTGATGCCGGTCTTCAATCGTTTGTGACGATCCGACTCCAGTCCAGACTGATCGATGGCGGTGTCGATTCTCTTCAGCACCTCCACATCCTCAGGGGACACTTGTTGCGGGAAAATACGCAAACCGGCCAGCGCCGCATTGGGCCACTGCACCCCTTCGGCGACGAAAACCCTCGCCTCTTCCACCGACATGTTCCGAGTCAGATCGGCAGTTGCATTCATGATGTAGAGAGGAAAACTGCTGCCGCCGGGTGCCTGCGTCGCTTCTTCCATAAACTTCATCAGGGCAAATAGCTCTGGGCTGGACCACTTGCGGTTCAAAAATGGCAAGTGCATCGCCAGGTGGACTCGATCCTCCATCGGAGCGTTGCTCTGCAGGTAAGCGATCGCTCGATCCACCATGTCGTCGGCCCCTAAAGCCACCGCCAAGCGGATCAATTCCCGGTTGATGATCCCCTCGCCTGCAGGAAACTCTTCCGAAATCCTTTGTCGCAGGCGCGGCACCTGATCCCCCTGGATCCCGGTGCGATGCAACGTCACCTGAACCAGCCGCAGCAGGTCGAGGAAATCACGATCGCTGACAAACTCATCCAACGACTCCTCGACCGCTCGGATCACGCGCATTCCCTGACTTTCCGATGCATCGAGCGACATCAATACCAAGCCCCCTTGCACCAGAAGCCGCGGATCCTTGCTCTGGATCATCGCATCGGTCCAGAGAGAAGGATCGATCGTCTCCAAAAGTCGCTTGGCGGCAAACGCCAGCCAGCGATCTTCACTGGCCAGAAGTGGCGTCAACTGTGCGGGATCGATTTCGGCCCCCAAGCGTGCCAGCGATTCGCAGGCGGTGCGCTGCACCATGCGATCGCGATCGCGCAGCATCTCTTTCAGCCTCTTGGTAGCCAGTTCACTAGTCGTCATCAGTCCCAGCATCTGTGCGCACTTGTTTCGCAATTGCTCGTTGGGAGATCGAGACAATTCGATCAAAAGTTCGGCCGTCGGCGCGGGCCCCATCAACTGCATCAGCTCCAGGGCTCGGATGCGATATCGCGCTGGGTTCTCGGGGCTGTAGGCAACTCCAGCCACCGACTCATTCCACGATACCCCCAATTCCTTTTTCAGCAGTGCGACCTCTTGACGAGCCCAGGCGGAGGCAAGCTGGGGTTGTCGAATCGCCCTCGCGACTCCCGTCCCCAACTGCGACAGCTCCCGCGATGGTTCTCCCGTCCACCGAACCCGATAAATGCCACCGTCGGTGCCGCGTCCGCCTACCGAGAAATAGAGCAGTCCTTCGCGATCGACGTCCATGTCGGTGACGTTGAGCGGCTGGCCTCGCACAAACAGCTCCGCCTGTGCCTTGTGGCCCGCCCCCTGTGGCTCCAACTTGACCGACCAGATTTTCCCTTCCGACCAGTCGGCCAGGAACAAATTGCGATGGTACTTCGCAGGGTAAGTGTAGTGATCGTAGACGATGGAGCCGGTTGGGGAGCCGCGGGCGGTGTCGAGCACCGGGGGGATTCGATCCGGGTAGTATTCAGGCCATTGAGCCCAGCCGCTACGCCACCCCAATTCCGCCCCCGATGGGATCTCAAACAGCTGAGTCGGCCGATACCAGGTCATCCCCACGTCGGCTTCCATGTCGCTGTCGTGCAACCACAGGCTGCCATCGGGATGGAACGCCAAATCGTAGGCATTTCGAATGCCGCCAGCGACCACTTCCACGTCATTACCAGTCAAATCACATCGAATCACCGTGCCGCCAGGCGCCCGAATCCCCTTAGCATGTCCACCTGGATCTTCATAGCGCGGCAACAGAAGATCCCCTTCGTAAGGATGGCGATAAGGGCTCTTGTTGCTGATCTCCTGGCTTACCTTCACGTGGTTGCCGACGGCGACATAAAGAAGCCCGTCGGGTCCTAGAACGATTTGATGAGCCCCATGCTCGCCGGGAATCCCATCGAAACCAACTAGCTTCTTGGGTGCCTCCAAAGTTCCATCCCGATCGTTATCGACCAGTCGATAAAGACCGCTACCCTCAGGTCCCTCGCCAGTGACGTAGAGATCGCCATTGAGCGGAAGGAGGCCCTGAACGTTCTTCACCTGATCGCCATAGGTTCGCACCTTGTCATGGCGTCCATCTTTGTCGCTGTCGTAGATCAAAAGAAGTGGGCCGCCTTCCTGCGAGGCGATGATATGGCCGAACTCATTGAAAGCCATTGCAATCAGCGATCCCACCTCGCCGTCACCGAGTATCTCCTCGACCTCAAAACCGGGCTGTGTTTCCCAGCGCCGTCCCTGACTGGCGACCGCCTCCTGGGATTCCTGGGGCCGATCGAAAGGAGCCGTCTCACCTAGCTTCCCCAGGACCGCCGACGCCTCCCAACCGTTATCGTTGAAGGATGTCATCTGCCATCCATCGACGACGTCGGCGGTGCATTTCCAAGTCCCATCGGTTGCGATCGTCTGCCAGGGCTTCCCCTGTGGTTTGATCTGAACCTGAACCGCAACCCCTGCCGATTTCCCATCTCGATTCTCAACGCGTACGGCGATCACATTGCGACCGCGTGCAAACCACTGCGACGCATCGTATTGATCCAGGTGGTCCAGAGACTGTCCCTGCCCTACCTGAATGCCGTTCAGATAAAGTTCGTATCTATCATCGGCGACAATCGTCACCCGTGCCTGTTCGATCGCTGGCAACTGCAACGTCTTGCGGAAGCATGCAGTGCCAAGCGATGCGGCACCTGGAGGGGAGTCGGGGGTCCAAATCCACTGGGTTTCCTGAGCCCCGGCGATCCCTGCGGTCAGCAGGCCAATCGACAAGGCGAAGATGGCGAGCCCGCCCAGCCAACGGCTAGAACGATCCCCCATGCGATCCACCATCCCGCGAAACGCAACAACGGCTGCCATGTCAGCGTCCCATCCTTCAATTGAATGCAGATCGAATAAGCCCCGCAGGCTTTTGTGCGGCCTAATGCCTGGCGGGTCTTAGCAAACCCAGCCACGCGACCACAAGATCATTTCCTGACCGCATCCATGGCAAGCCCGCGACTCCACTTACCCGAAAGCCCTCTCGCCCGAAACTTTTGTCGAACGCTACAATGGAGTGTTCGAGAGTCGAACCAGTCGTCCAAATGCCTTCGAGATCGTCAGCGGTGATGCGCTATGAAATGCATGCATTGCGAGAAGCCCGCCACCTTCCACATAACCGAGTTGACTGACCCGCAAGGGCCAGTCATCCTGCACCTGTGCGAGGACCATGCCCGAGAATTCCTCGCGGGTGGCGAGGGATCTGCCACTCCTCCTTCCCTCGCGCAGATGGTGGCACAGCAGCTGCAATGGGAACCAGAGCTAGGGGAGCTGGAGGAAACCGACCGCAAGGAATGCCCCGTATGCGGGATGACGTTCGCCGATTTTCGAAAAAGCGGACGGCTAGGTTGTCCGTACTACTACACTCACTTTCGAGAGCAATTGGAACCATTGCTCACCAATATCCATGGTGCCTCGGTGCATCGGGGACGAAAGCCGAATCGCGCCGGCATCTCGCCCGAGGATCAACAGGCGTTGATCCAGCTTCGCCGGCAGATGCAGCAAGCGATCGATGAGGAGAACTACGAACAAGCCAGTCAGCTTCGAGACGAGATCAAGGGGCTAGAAGAGAAACAACAGAGTTCCCAGTGAATGGATCCTATGGGCTGATCCCCTCGATTATTCGTCGGCCGCAAGAGTAAGTCACCAATCGCTAGAAGTACCATTTGCTGGAGCTTCGAGAACCAAAAAAATGTTGATCATCGCGTCGATGCTCCAAGAGGTCTCTTTCCGTAGTAGTTCGGCTCGCGTGGTCGACCAAAAGGGTAATTCGTGAATCTTGACGACCTAGTCAACACCACAGGATCTTGGTGGTC
>JBJSWM010000462.1:0-27470 GCA_046085865.1 Pirellulaceae bacterium | reverse complement strand
GTTGGCATTGGCGTCCCTGGGTGGCGGTGCATCCTGGACTTGGGACTTCGTTCGTTTGTCGTCAGCGGCGGCCGCTCCATCCGGGTTGGCAGGCCGGGGCAGCGAGTCATGGGCGTTCTGGTTGCTGCTATGGGGACTTGGGATCAAGATGGCGATCCTACCGCTTCATGCGTGGCTTCCTCCGACCTACCGCGCATGCCATCCAGTGGGCACGGCCTTTCTTGGGGCGGTTGCCGTGAAGATGGGACTCTTTGGTTTTCTTCGGCTGCTGCTTCCGATGCTGCCGCAGGCATGCATTCAGTATGGTCCTTGGGTGCTTGGTTCGCTGGGAGCCGCAGCGATTCTATACGGAGCTTTCGCGGCTCTTGGGCAGAAGGATCTTCGAACGCTGCTTGCCTACAGCAGTCTCTCCCACGTCGGATTCATCATGCTGGGGCTTTTCTCGCTGACTTCCGAAGGCTTGGCAGGCGGGGTGCTGCAGATGTTCCATCACGGTTTGACGACTGCGGCGATGTTCCTTTTGGTGGGTGCAATCGGCGCCCGAATTGGGACTTACGACTGGCAGGATGCCACAGGTGGCCTAGCCGGTCGATGGCCCCACTTGGCTGCCTTCTTCGTCTTTTTCACCATGGCTGGTGCAGGTATGCCAGGGCTCAATCACTTCGTTGGTGAACTCCTCTCGCTGCTGGGAATGGCGAGGGTCGCACCCTGGTTGTCGGCGGTGGGTTGTGCCGGGGTTTTGCTCGGTGCTTGGTATGCGCTACGGATGGTCCATCGGCTATTTTTCGGGACTTCTTCATCGGAGAAGCCGCCACGCAAAGGAGCCGACGCGGCCGCGGTGGTCACCGGAGACCTGGGTTGGCGACCGATCCTGGTCTTCAGTTTCATGGCAGCGGTCGCTCTCTACGGCGGTTTGGTCCCTTCGCACTGGCTTCAGCTGTTTCGCGCCGACACCGATCGAATCGCTCAGCAGCTGTATCAGAGAAACGGGGCAGCGGCCAGCGCGAGGCGGTTATCCGAAGCATCCATCGAATCGCCCCAGCTGCATGGTCCCACTCTGGTGACCCGTCGATTTCTTTCTGAGCATGATGGCCAGGCATTGAATGTTGGCCAGACACCGACCACCCTTCATCTCCTTCCCTGATCACCACGACGCAAGCGTTTCGAAAATGGAAATCACCCTAAGTCAGATCCTCGACCAACTCCCAGCTGCGGCGCCGGCCAACCTGCTGCTGCTGGGTGGTCTTTTTTTATTGAGCATTGCGGCGCTACCCCGATCGATGCGCACCAGCCCTCTTGCCCGAGATCTGCTGGGATGGACCGCGATTGGATTCTGTATTGCGGCGTGCTGGGCGGCTCGGGCAATCGAGCCGACAGGAAGCGTTGTTGGATCGCTGTTCCAATCCGATGCGATTCGCACCGGTGGCTCCTGGCTGGCGGCGCTGGTGGGGATTCCTTTGATCCTTCTCGCTTGGCATCGCATGGACGGTGGGCGGATTGCCGAGCACCTTTCGATGGTTCTCTTGATGCTCTCTGGGCTTGCGTACACCGCTGCTGCAGGCGATCTGGTCAGTTTGTTTCTGGGGCTGGAACTAGTCAGTTTGCCCACCACCATTCTCTTGGCGATGACTCGTCGCGATGGAGCGGGAAGGGAGGCGACGCTGAAGTACTTTACTCTGGCTGCTTTTTCCAGCGCGGTGTTCCTGTTTGGCCTTTCCTATCTCTATGGAATCGCCGGCGAGACCTCCCTTGCGGCTGTCGGGCGCGTTCTGGGAGGACCGCTCAGCTTGATGGGTTGGATGGCGTGGGGGTTTGTGCTGGCGGGCCTCGCCTTTCGAATGACTGCGGTGCCGTTTCATTTCTATGCACCGGATGTTTTTTGTGGGACCAAGTTGCCGATGGCGGCTGGTCTGGCGGTTGTCCCGAAGATCGCAGGGTTTCTGGCATTGATGCGTCTTTTGGATGGAGGGACCCGGGGGGCTGAAGGGTTGTCGTTTTCTACTGCCAGCATCGGGACGCTGTCGCTTTTGGCGGTGCTGACGATGACGGTTGGGAATGTTCTGGCGATGGTGCAGAAGGACTTCCGCCGTTGGATCAGCTATTCGAGTGTTGCTCACACTGGCTATCTGCTGCTTGGGGTTGCCGCGATTGCCAGCCTCTCAGCATCTTGGGCTCCGATCCTCTTTTACCTCGGAGTCTATGCGGCGATGACGATTGGCCTGCTGGCGGTCTGGGCGTTGGATCAAGGGGACCTTCAGCAACCGGCACCGATGGATCGCTGGAATGGGCTTGCCTATCGGTCGCCACGACTTGCATTGGCCGGGGCGGTCGCTCTTTTGAGCATGACGGGGGTCCCATTGACTGCAGGCTTCTGGGGGAAGTTTCAGATCTTCACTTCGACGATCGCCTCGACCGACTGGATGGTTCGCATTGCAGCGATCGTCATGGCGATCAATGCAGTGATTGCGGCCAGCTACTATTTGGGGGTGATCTGGAGGTTTTTTGAACCGGCCAAGGAGTCCGATCGTCCACGCGTGGTTGCTGGGGGATGGGCTGAGGGAGGCGCGGTGGTGCTTTGCACCGTGCTGACGATCTTCTGGTTTCTTTTCCCTTGAGATCGCCAGGGCCATCGTTCGCCCGGTATCGGTTGGAAGTGGCGTCACCACCCCGTCGGGTCCTGCAAGCTTGAAGCACTCGGCGGCCAGCGAAATCGACAGCCTGTCGAAATTCGGTGTCTTGCCTTTTTTTGGGCCGATCCGACCCATCTGTGGCTCATTGGTCGCGCTCTAGACACTCCATCGCAACGGTGCCGCGCTGGAACTGCAACACCATATCGGTGGTCCATGCAGGGGCTGTCAGGAGGAACGACGAAGCGGGAAGGAAGGTACCGTCTCTGGCATTTGGGGCCGAATGATCTGCGATGGATTGAGCCGAAGGATAAGACCCTCCCCGATGAATCTTCGTGACCCTACCAAGGTGAGGTTGAGATCGATATCCCGTTCAGGCCTGGAAGTCTTGCATCGGTAGCCCTTGCCGATGAAACTCCATACCTTCCAGTGCGGTCGGCCGGGCGGAAACGAGGCGCAGAATTGTCGGGGAGCCTCTTTTTTCTTGGAAGCGGCGCACGAGGCAGGTGAGCGTAGAATGTTGCGCTAGGCCAGTTGCTGCTTATGCTTTCAGTCGGTTCCCGTGTCCGGCAACTGCTCCTCGACGCCAATCCCATCTGCCATCGATTCCAACGCCGATCTAGCGTCTTCGAGGTGAGGCTGAGCTGTCAGCAGGATGGGGTCGATCTCCTGCTGCACGGTGGATCCGACCCGAATCAGTTGGAAGGCGGCTTGGCGAATCGAGCTGATTCCGACGCAGACTCGACGGACGCCTGCTTCGGCCAGCCAAGCACGCCACAGCGGGTAGGATGTCCTCAGTCGCATGGCTTGGGCCGGATCGAGGTAGGCGGTCAGGAGGATGCCCGGTCGTCGGCGTTGCAACTGGTCGAAACCATCGAGCGTTTCTGCGAGCCGATTGGAGTCGATTTGGCGAATGCACCCGCTTAGATGGCGGTCTGAGATTTCATGAAGCATGGCGTCGTGGCCGGTCCAGGCGGGTGACTCAAGAGAACGACCAAGTTTCCGAGCCGCATCGTGAAGTTGATGGAGCCAGACGGCGGCGGGGAGCGAATCGAGTCCGATTCTGGCCCAGACTGCAAGGGGGTTGGGGAAACAGGATTGCCTGGGCGTATCCCATGGGAAAACGGCAGGATTTCGCGAGGTAGTCATTCGGCGGATCCCCTCATTCCATCTCCCGGAATTCGATCGTTTCCTCGTCGGCTGTCTCCTGTGGCATCGGGTTGCTTTCGAGTGGGCCTGAGCTGGCGACAGGAGCAACGGTTTCCTCTCCGATTTTCTCTGAAGCATTCTTGTGGCCGGCATTCGGTGATGCGGTGGGCGATGGCTTGTCTGCTGCGGCAAGCTCCGCCGGGGCGATGCTCCATTGCTCCAGGCGTCGCAGCAGTCGATTTCGCGAGATTCCCAGGTGAGCGGCCGCTGCGGCGCGATTGCCTCGATGACGTTTGAGTGAAGCGGTGATCAGCTGCTTTTCCAGATCTTCCAGCAGACGGTCCATGTCGATCGGGGCCAGGCGCGAATGGGCTTGTTCCGCCCAACCTGCGAAGCCGCGAACTACGGGCGGCAAGTGTTTTTCGTCGATCCACTTTCCGGCGGCGCGCTGAGCGGCCAGCTGCAGCACCTGCTCCAATTCCTCCAGGTCGCCTGGCCAAAGGTAAGCCGCCAGGAGCCGCATGGCATTCTCTGAGACTCCCGGGGAGCTGGCGAGGGAGGGTAGATCGCTCGACCGCATGCTGGCTTCCACCAGGATCGGTAGATCCTGGCTGCGATGAGCCAGCGGCTCCAGATCGATTCTTTGGATATCGAGCCAGCTGAGGAGCTGACACCAGGGGGAATCGTCGCGGCGTGCTGGAATGGAATCGGCGTGAACCGTAGCGATCCAGGCCAGCTTGGCATGCTGCTGCATCGCATCCAGCAGCCTTCCCACCAGGTGCTGCGGCAGTTCGTCGAGGCAGTCCAGAAAGATTGCGGTCGACTCGGCAGCCGGCACTCCAGGAAACGACTCGGTCGTCTGCCTCCAGGTTGTCTCGTCGATTAGGCGACAGTCCATTGGAAGGAAGATCCCACGATGTTCCGGGATTCCGCGTCGGCGCCAGCGATGGAGCTGGACGGCGTGGGCTACTTGATGCGCCATTCCGCCACGGGGCGCGACGATCAGCATGGGGCTATCGGCAGCGATTGCGGTTTGCGTTTGGAGCGGCGCGCGCTGCGCCGCGCTGCTTCTCCCCTGCAGGGGGCGCAGGGCATCGAGGCTGCGATAGCGAAGGCGTGTGGCCTTCAGCCATGCCTGCACTCCCTCGATCGAATCGTTCAGCTCATCCGATGGAGGTCCGCTAGCGGGGAGCAGCCAACCAAGCCATTCGGTTCCTTCATCGCTTTCCAGAGGGATGGCGTTTCCGCGGAACCATCGGCCATCGGGGAGCGGCACCCACCAGGAGGCATCCTTAGGCACCGGTTGGCTCTCCATTGTTGGGTCCAGCGGCTGCCGTATCCTCGCTGCAAAGGGTCTGGGAATCGAGAGCAGCATCGCGATGCTGGAGGCTTCTCCATCATTAGCAAAGCGGTCGGTGCAATCGAGCCCGATCAGGGTTTCTAGTGGAGTTTGTAGAAGGTCGGAAAGGGCCTGGTTGGCGAATTGAAGGTGGCCCGAGTCATCGATCAGCCAGATGGGGAGATGGGATGCGAGAAGTTTTTTACCGAGGCTGCGCGCCAGGGAGACGCTTCCGGCGCTTCCGGCGCCCGCAGGCGTCGAATGGGCGCTCGCGGGTCTGGAGGCAATGGTTTCATCGGTCCCCTCTCCTGTCGATGGATTGGAGGGATCCTTCTTTGGATCTTTGGCCATCGTGCTGCGCCTTAGTTGAGTGGGGGAAGCATCGGGCGCGCAGGATCAGGAGCTATTTGCCGGTATCCCCAAGCAACTGCTCGATCTGTTCCTGAAGTTTCGGCCCACGCGTGTGCATGGCGACCACGGTTCCTTGTTGATCTAGCAGCAGCATCAGAGGGATGGCATTGACCCCTAGTTTCTTGGCTGCTGGTGTCTCAAAACCTACGGCATTGGCATCTGAGGAGCGAACGATCATCCAGGGAAGCGGTTCGCGCTGAAGGAAATCGTTCAGATCCTTTGCTTCATCGTCGAGGTTGACACCGACGATTTCAAAGCCTCGGTCTTTGAATTTCTCATAGGCCGCCTTCATGTTGGGGAACTCGCCGATGCACGGTCCGCACCACGTCGCCCAGAAGTCGACCAACACCACTTTGCCCTTCAGGCTGGATAGATCCAGGGCCGCGCCATCGAGGGACTGAAGGCCTTCCAAGGCAAGGGGTTTGCCAAGGATTCCGGTACGAGTCCGAAACTCATTGACGGTTCTTTCCAGTTCGGCGCGAAGATCGGGGTTTTCAACCGATCCGACTTTGTCGGCAAAGGCGTCGATCAGTGCCTGGGCTAATCCGGTCTTTCCTGAGTACTCGATCTGGATCGAATTGCTGGCCAGCATCATCATCGTCGTGCTGGAGGGAAACGTATCCACCAAGGCTTTCGCAGCTTCGCGGATCTTTTGAAATTCAGCCGGCCCTGAGCCCTCTTTCATCGCTGGTTCGATCGCTTCCTGGAAGCTGTTCAGTTGGGGAGAATTGGCGACTTCCAGTTGCCAGATGTCGCGCGCGATCATGGGGTTAGAGGAATCCTTGAAGGCAGCGATCACCTTTTCCCTTACGGTTTCGAATGCAGGTTGGTCTCCCTGTCTGGCAAGAACTTGTAGCGTCTGCATCATCATGCGATGATCGGGGAGATCCAGCAGTTCTTTCTCGGCCAGAATCTGGTTCATTCCTTCGATCAACGGCGCAGCATCCTTGACGGCACCTGCGCTGTAGTCGCTCAGTCGGAATCCAAAGAGGACCAGTCGCGCCTGATGGGCGATTTTGGGGCTGGAGATGGTCTGCACTTGGGAGGCGTATTGGGCGAGAGCTTGGGCGGCCGCAGTGTCCTGAAACCCTGCCAACTGAGAGAGGGCTTCGATCTTCGAGTAGATGGCGATGTCCTTCTGCTCGGCATCCGTCCCTTTTTCCAGAAGGCTTTCGGCCGCCGTTAGCTTCATCTCCGCCATCGCCTTGCCACGTTCTGCGAGCAGCTGTTGGGATGCTGTTCGCTTCTGAAAGGACTCGACCAGTTCTCTGAAAGCCTCATCGGTCTTGGCGAGGAAAGCGATCAGCTGCTTGGGGTCGTCGGTTTCGGGCATCGTGAGGGTCATGAAGAGCCGGTCGTCTTCGGTTTTGGGGGCACCCAGGTTCGGAGGTGCCAGCTCGGGGCTCAACGGCTTGCCCGTGGCCGATGCATTGCCTGATGCGTCGGCTTGCTTTGGCATCGCTGGAGGGCTTTGAACCTGGATGTCGGAGATCGACTGTTTGACTTCACTTGGAGCGGAGGGAGATTGGGGAGCTGATGGTGTCGCAGCTGCAGGGGCCGGGGTGGAAGGTGCTGCGGTGGCGGCGATGTCACCAGACGCTGGTTTTTTGGTAGAGTTTTTGCTGGAAGTGGAATCGTCGACTTCGTAGCCGGAGTCCTTGCCGGAGATCGGTTTCCTTTCGGCGGCGGGTTGGCAGCCGGTTGTTGCCCACAGGGTGGCCAGGAGAACCGGCATGCCTAGGGCTTGACGATGGCGCCTCAGGGTGGCCAGGACCAGGGATGGATAGGAAAAGGAAGTGGGGCGGTCCACAGGTGGTTCCTCAACGCGAAGGATGCGGGCAAGTTTGCGGGGATGAGTCCCAGTTTGACAGACGACTTGGGGGGGCTCCCAGGGAGTCACCCGTCGTTCCGGCTATGATACTCCAAGAGTCGGGTCGCGGGGGACTTGATAGGAACGGCTGGTGGATCCAACAGGATGCGGACGATCGACTTTTATTCAGGGATCGGGGGTTTTTCCTGGGCGTGCCCGGAGTTGCCGGTGGTGGCCGCCTATGAGATTGATGAAGGGGCCCGCCAGCTGTCGGGTCGGCATTTCGGGTATCCGACCATTGCTGCCGAGATTGCATCGCTGGGAACTTCGGCCATTGCCGTCCATCGGGCCGAGTGCTGGTGGATGAGCCCTCCTTGCCAGCCTTTCAGCCAGCGTGGCAGGCAGCTTGGCGACCTCGACCGCCGGCATGAGTCGTTTCAGGTGTTGTTGGAGAAGGTACCTGAGTTGCTTCCGCGGTGGATCTTTCTGGAGAACGTGCCTCCTTTCCTCGGCTCTTCATCTTTTGAGCGGATGCGGCGGCAACTGGAGCGATGGGGGTATCGGGTTGCCTGGAGTTGTTTATGCCCTTCGAATTGGGGCAAATACAATCGCAGGCTGCGCTGTTACGTCGCGGCGACGCGCGATCGGAATCGGCCCTTTGCCGAGGGATGGATCGATCCGAATTTGTTTTCGTGCGTGCCCGAGGATCGTCCGTGGATCGAATACCGGGATCGTGAAGCGGACGACGGTCGCTATCAGATTGGACCGGCCGATTGGGATCGGTTTGGTGGGGCGATGCATGGAGTGCGTTGGAGCGACGTGCAGCCTAGGACCAAGTGCTTTGGATCCAGTTACGGCAAATCCTGGGTGGCCAGCGGATCGGTGGTCCTTCAGGCGGAGGGGGCTCGTTGGTTCTCACCGCGCGAGGTTGCCAGGCAACTGGGGTTTCCCGATCAATTGACTTGGCCGGCGGATTGGCCGGCACGCCGTCTGTGGCGTCTGCTCGGCAATTCCCTTTCGATCTCGACCGTGCGAAGCTTCGTCGATAGGATGCTCTACCGGTGAGCTGATCCCGTTCCCTGGGTTTCCGACTGTCCACATGTCTTGATGCACGAGTTGCCCAATGGTTCTACCTCAACTTAGTCCAGTGGAGGGCAAGAGAGGGGCAAGTGGCAACGGGTCGACTGGATGGCTCGCTCGGGTGGGGCGATGGATTCCTGCCGTTGAATCGCTGCACGGCTATGACGCTCCGATGCTGCGTCGCGATGTCGTGGCGGGGGCGACCGTAGCGGCCGTGGCGGTACCCCAGGCGATGGCCTACGCATCCATTTTCGAAATGCCGATGCAGATGGGGTTGTTCACTGCCATCGTCATGACAGGGGTTGGCGCGCTGCTGGATTCATCTCGACAGCTGATCAATGGACCGACCAACGCCATTTCGATCGCGATGCTCAGTGCACTCAGTCTCATACCGCCAGAAAGGCGTGTGGAGGCGGCGATACTGATGGCACTTTTGATCGGCATCATCCAAGTGTTGATCACCGGGATGCGTCTGGGAGACATGTCGAGGTACATATCTCATTCGGTGATCGTTGGGTTCACTCTTGGTGCCTCAATTCTGTTGGTGATGGACCAGCTGAAAAATATTCTCGGGCTGCGCGCGATGGGTGATCCTCACGATCCATTTCTGCTGCGGTTTGCCAAGACGTTTTCACAGGGAGGTCCGATCCACTGGCCTACCTTGGCTGTGGCGTTGGGAACCATGCTGGTGGCCGCCTCACTCCGGTGGCTCAATCGCCGTCGCGGATGGCAGATCCCGGAGTTGTTGGTAGCGTTGACGGTTGCGGCGGTTGTGTGCGCGGCGACTGGAGCTGCGGATCACGGGGTGCGACGGATCGATCGGATTCCGCGGGAGCTTCCCGCATTCGCACCGCCGCGAGTCGATTGGGGGTTGGTGAGAGATCTGCTTCCCAGCGCGATGCTGATCGGCATGCTGGGGCTTCTGGAGGCGATCGCCATGGCCAAGTCGATCGCTGCCAAGACGCATCAAAAGCTGAACATTCATCAGCAATGTCTGAGCGAAGGGGTTGCCAATTTGGCGGGGAGTTTTTTTCAGTGTTTTCCAGGTTCGGGGTCGCTGACGCGGTCCTATATCAACCATCAGGCGGGTGCTGCGACTCAGTGGTCCGGGGTTTTTAGTGCGGCGGCCGTGGCGGTGGTGATCCTGCTTTTCGCTCCCTGGGCTCAGTACATCCCTCGCGCGGCACTGGCAGGGGTGCTGATGCTGACGGCCCTGCGGATGGTCGATCCTCCCCATCTGCTTTACCATCTGAAGGCGACTCGGTTCGATGCCGCAATCGTTCTTGCGACTGCTCTTGCTGCGGCGCTGGTTTCCATTGAATTCTGCATTCTGATCGGTGTTTTTCTTTCATTCTTTTTCTATGTGCCCAAGGCGGCTCGGCTGGATTGCCTCGAGTACCAGTGGGATCGATTTGGCAGGATGCAGCCTCGCCGATCCTTAGCGGGGGCCCACCCTCCTACCTCCCCTTGTGATCGTTGGCGTTTCTACCATGTGGAAGGCGAGCTATTTTTCGGGGCCAGTCCAGATCTGGAGGGGATGCTGGAGAGGATTGAGCAGGAGTTGCCGGAGGGGGTGCGGTTTGTTCTGTTGCGTCTTCGGTACGCACGCAATCCGGATGCCGTCTGCATGGAGCTTCTGGAACGGTTTCTCACGTCGCTTTCCCGTCGGGGCGTCCAGTTGGTCCTTTCGGGTGTGGGAGACGACTTGCGTCAGGTGATGGAACGCATCGGTCTGGATGAGCGGATTGGGCGGGATCAGATTTTTTACGAGCAGCAAGTGGAGGGATCGAGCACTCGGGAGGCGGTTCTATGGATCTACAGGCAATTGGGAGATCATCGATGTACCACCTGCACGTTGGGGGACACGCAGAGGGTGCCGACGACGATCGACTACGACATCTGACATGATGCCGGAACCAACTGCCGATCCGGAGGAGGGCTGGGGAATCGTCCCATCGAGTCGTGGCGGGGGGCGTGCGGACTCGAAGATCCGACGCCAAGGGATCCGGACAGCCTTGGGAGTGGTTATGATAGGAGCGATCCTGGCTCCTGGTTTCCTGAGCAACTACGGAGTTGAGCCACCTTTCCAAGGAGTTTCAAAATCTCCATGAATTCGGCAGACGCACCCAGCACGCAGCGGTGGCCCCTGCACTGGAGGATCCTCACGGGGCTGGTCGTCGGGGTTCTGGCCGGTTTGCTTGCCCGCTCCTTCTTGTCGACCATTGCCCCAGACGCCAAGGCGTGGGTCGACTGGTTTGCTACGAACATTGCCGAATCGGTGGGCAAGGTGTTTTTGCGCCTCATCTTTATGGTGGTCATCCCGCTGGTTTTTTCTTCCTTGGTGCTGGGGGTGGCTGGTATCGGAGACCCTCGCCGTCTGGGGCGAATTGGGGCATGGACGTTTGGGATCACCCTGCTTCTATCTCTGGCATCGGTGCTGATAGGACTGGGAGTTGTCAACGCCATCCGACCAGGAGATTCACTTCGTCCGGAACAAAGAGCCGCTCTGCAGGAACAGTTTTCGACTGGGGCAGAGGCGACGGTTGCCAACGCCCGGAAGAGCAAATCGCTTCGGGATTCTCTGCTCGACATGATCCCGAACAATCCCCTTCAGGAGATGGTCGGGGCACTGGATGGCAGCTCCCCTGGCAACGGGATTCTTTCCGTGATGTTCTTTGCACTGGTGGTGGGGCTGGCAATCACCGTCTTGCCAACCGAGTCTCAGCCTCTGGTGGCTCTTTTGGAATCGATCTTTCAGGTCAGCATGAAGGTGATTGGGTGGGCGATGGAGTTGGCGCCGTGGGGGGTTGCTGGCCTGATGTTCTCGATGACCAATCGGCTTGGCAGCGACATTCTCTGGACCCTTGCATGGTATGTCGCCACTGTTTTTCTGGGATTGGGGCTTCAGTGGTTGATCTCCTATTCGATTGCCTTGTCGACGTTCGGCGGGATTTCGCCGCTGCATTTCGCACGCCGGATCAGCACGGCGGCCCTGACTGCTTTTTCGACCTCCTCTTCCAACGCCACCTTGCCAACGGCCCTTCGGGTGGCAGAAGAAGAGCTACAGCTTCGTCCCGAGACGGCGCGATTCGTGCTGACGGTAGGATCGACGGCCAATCAGAATGGCACGGCGCTCTATGAGGGAGTCACCGTGCTCTTCCTGGCTCAGGTGTTTGGCGTCGAGCTGAATTGGATCCAGCAGTTGACGGTTCTGGTTCTCTGCGTGTTCGCAGGGATTGGGACCGCCGGAGTGCCGGGGGGATCGCTTCCGGCTACCGTCCTGGTGCTGCAGACAATCGGGGTCAATGCGGGTGGAATTGCGATCATTCTCGGAGTCGATCGGCTTCTGGATATGGCTAGGACGACGCTCAATGTTGTCGGAGACTTGGTGGTCGCTCAGTGTGTCGATCGAATGGAGGGGGGGAAGGGGCAAGAGAACGGTTCGCCAGGTGGTGAACCATCAGCCGAGGTCCCCGGTTCTCAGGGAGGCAATCGTACACTGTGAAGATCTTTGTCCTCGATAACTACGACTCCTTCACCTACAACCTCGTCCAGCGTCTGGGGGAGATCGATCCGTCGTTGGAGGTAAGGACGGAGAGAAATGATGCGGTCACCGTCGAGCAGATCGCTCAGTGGAGCCCTGATCGCATTTTGATTTCGCCGGGGCCCTGCACACCCAATGAAGCCGGGATCTCCCTGGAACTGCTCCGTCACTTGTCAGGTACCTTTCCCATTCTGGGAGTCTGCCTGGGGCATCAATCGATCGGGCAGGCTTTTGGGGGGAAGGTTGTTCGAGCACCGCAGTTGATGCACGGCAAGACCGATCGGATTCATCATGACGATCGCGGGATGTTCCGTGGGATCTCCAATCCATTCGTGGCGACGCGTTACCACAGTTTGGTGATCGAGCCTCAGTCGCTGCCGGGCTGTCTGGAAGTGAGCGCCTGGGTGCGCGATCCATCGACGGGCGAGAGAATCATCATGGGAGTGCGGCATCGGACCTTGCCGGTCGAAGGCTGGCAGTTTCATCCCGAAAGCTTTCTCACCGAACCGGGACCGGAATTGCTGAAGCGATTTCTTCGATGGGATTGATGATTTCAAGTCCTGGAGGGGTCTTGCATCGCCCCGTGGAAACGACTGGGATACCCCGATCGATTTGCAAGAAGAGCTCCTTCATCTAAACTCAAGGAATTGGATTCCCTCTTGCTCTCTCGAACGAAAAGCCGGCTGGATGATTTGCGTAACCCTGGGAAGAACCCGCCATAAGTATTTGATCGCCGAGCACCAACATATTGGTGAATTGGGTGGTGAGCTGGTGGAGCTGCGGCTGGATTACATCGGTCGCACGATCGATCTGTCGCGGATTCTGAAGGATCGGCCCACCGCGGTCGTGATCACCTGCCGCAGGAAGAGTGATGGCGGCCGCTGGGAGCGACCAGAGGACGAGCGGAGGATGCTGCTTCGGTCAGCGATCGCTACCGGGGTGGAGTATGTCGACCTGGAGGAAGATGCTGCCGCAGCGATCCCTCGCTACGGGAAGACCAAGCGAATCATCAGTTACCACAACTTTCAGGAAACCCCCGCCGATCTGGAAGCGATCCATCAACGTTTGCTGAAGCATGACGCTGACATCGTGAAAATCGCGACGCTTGCCAATACCTTTTCGGATGTTGTCCGGATGCTGGAGCTGATGGACAAGTCGAAGGTGCCGACGATCGGGATCGCTATGGGGGATATGGGAGGCGTGACGCGCCTCCTGGCCGCTCGTTTTGGAGCCCCCTTCACCTACTGCTCCTTCGATTCAGAGCGTCAGATCGCGCCTGGCCAATTCTCTTTCAAGCAGATGCGAGACCTGTACCGGGTCGATTCGATCGATGCCAATACCAAGCTGTTTGGGGTGGTCGCCGATCCGGTCGCGCACAGCTACAGTCCACTGATTCACAACAGCGCCTTCGCCCATCATGGCATTCAAGCTCGCTATCTCCCTTTCCGCATTCCTGAGGAAGAGCTGCCGGTCTTCCTCCGTTGGTGCCGCACCTTCGGCATCGGTGGATTGAGCGTCACTATCCCGCACAAGGAAACGATTCTTCCGCTGCTCAGCCGGGCAGAGCAGGCGGCTCAGGAGATCGGTGCGGTCAACACGGTGGTCTTCAACCAGGACGAAGCGATTGGTTACAACACCGATTATCGAGCGGCGATGGACTGCCTGACCGATGCGATGAAGCAGGTCACCGGCCAGGAGGAGCCGTTCAAGGGACGAACGGTTCTGCTGCTGGGTGCAGGAGGCGTCTCCAGGGCCATTGGTTTCGGACTTCGGCAGCGTGGTGCCTTTGTCGAAATCGCATCGCGAAGCATGGAGCGGACGGAATCGCTGGCGCGGGCCATCGGTGCCAAGGCGATCTCCTGGGATTCCCGCTACGATGTCCGACCAGCGCTGATCGTCAACGGAACTCCCATCGGCATGTTCCCCGATGTCGACAACACCCCGTACGACGGCGAGCATCTGGATGCCAGCACCCTGGTTTTCGACACCGTCTACAACCCGGAGTCGACCTTGCTGGTCAAGACGGCTCGCAAGCAGGGCTGTCCCGTGCTGACCGGCAGCTACATGTTCATCCGGCAGGCCTGCTATCAGTACAAGCTGTTTACGGGATTGGAGCCTCCTGCCGATCTGATGCGTGCGACGCTGCAGAAGGCGATTTCTCCACTGCGCGACTGAAGCGACAAGGAAGTCCATGGTGTTTCTGGCATTTGATGGAATCGATGGGGCTGGCAAGTCGACGCAGATCCAGATGCTGACCGAGTGGCTAAAAGGTCAGCAGATCCCTTGCGAGCTGGTTCGTGATCCGGGCAGTTCACCCCTGGGGGAAGCGGTGCGCGATCTCTTGCTGCATCGCGAGGAGATTCCAATATCGCCGGTTGCCGAAATGCTGCTTTACATGGCGGCTCGCGCTCAGCTGGTTTCCCAGCGAATCGTCCCGGCTCTTGAAGCCGGAAAGTGGGTCATCTCAGACCGTTTTCTGCTGGCCAACGTCGTCTATCAGGGGGCAGGCCACGGGTTGCCCATGGAGACGCTTTGGGAGGTGGGTGCCGTCGCGACACAGCAGTTGTCGCCGGATATCACCATCCTTTTGGATTTGCCAGTGGAGCTGGCGATGTCGCGAATGAAAGGACCTCAGGACCGGCTGGAGAAAAGGGGGCGGGACTATTTTCAGCGGGTTCGCGATGGATTCCTGACGCAGCTCCCTCACGCGTCCAGCAAGACGCTTGTCGTCGATGCGACGCAGACACCCGAGGTGATCCATCAGCGGATCGTCGCTTTCTTAAGTTCGCCTGCAAGGGCGAGTGATCTTCCAGGATGACTCATCGCCGCTTGGCGGCCACAATCATCCCACCTGCTCGAAGGCTTGGCAGCCACCAACTGGCCTCCAGCGGCCCGCTGGAACGATCGTTCAGCCAGCACCACCGTTCGATCTGCAGCCCTGCCTGCTGGAGGTCCTGCCGCAATTCACTTCCACTGTAGATGTGCAGATACATGTTGGGCAGGCCCCTGTAGGGATAGACGCGATCGCCAAACTCCCACTGAGAATCGGCGATCGATCGCCAGAACTGCTTGGCCTGCATCCACCAGCCTTGGGGTTCCCGCCACCAAGTACCGCGATGATGCACATGCACAATCCACTGCCCGCCCGGCTTCAGGATGCGCGCCGCTTGGCGCAGAACCTGCTGGCGATGCTTCCGTCCGCGGACCATACCCAGCGAACTGTACATGCAGAGGACGAGATCGGCACTGCAATCGGGGATCGAATCCAGCTGGACCATATTGGCCAAATGGGTCGTGATCTTCTCCTGGAGCCCCAGGCTGGCGGCTTTGATCCTCACCTGCTCCAGCATCGACTCGCTCAAGTCGACCCCAACCATTCGCCATCCCATCTGCGCCAGCGCGATCAGATGGCGACCGGTACCACAGCCCAGATCATAGCCAACGGGCGAGCGGTGCCGGTCGATGTCATGAATCTGCTGAGCGATGAACTGCTGATCGAAATGCAGCAGCGGATGTCCGTCATGGAAAGCATCGTATTGCTGAGCGATCGATGGCAGATGAGCGTAGTCCCAGGCACCACGGCAAACACCCGGCGGCAGCTGCCAGGCCGGCACTTCCTTCCGTTCCCCTGCGCCTCTCCCCTCCATTTCGCCGCTCATCGCAACCATCCGATCCTGTCAGCAAGTTTCCTGCTGCCTAAAGCGTTTCCAGGTAGCGCAGCAGATCGGCCAACTGCTGCGGGTCGAGTCCGTCTAGCAGTCCGGATGGCATCAATGAAAGGGGCGATGGCTGGATGCTGGAAAGATCTTCCTGGCTGATGCGCGCGACCTGTCCATCTGCCAAGTGCAGGAGGATCCCATCGGCCGATCGATAGATCGTCAGGCCCACCAACACCTGATCGTCGACCGTCAGGACTCGGTAGGCTTGGTAGCGGTCGGGAATCGACTTGCTTGGTTCGAAAATCGACTCCCAGAGATCCTGGGTGGCAAATCGCCGTGAGACACCTGCCAGGTCGGGCCCCAAGGCGGTGCTGGAGTTATGGCACTGCGCGCATCGAGTTTGTTGAAAGAGCAGTTTGCCGCGCTGGGCATCCCCGGATCGACCCTTGGCCTGAGCGACGCGATCCCGCCAATCACCAGGACTTTGCAACGCCTGCAATCTCGCCTGAAGCTCCACCGACTCCGGGCCGGCCTGCCCAAGCAACTGCAGCCATGGCTCGGGATTCAGTTGGTCGGGGATGGAAGGGAGCGAAAGGGCCTGGGCAGCGTTCTGCAGTCGTTCGAGCAATTCGGAGGGCTTGATCCCTTCGGGTGGCTTGCCCGAGCGGACCAGGAACTCGGTGAGGGACTGAAGTTCCTCCTCAGGTGGGCCAGAAGGGAGTTTGCGTAAAGCAGTCCAGGAGTCGATCCAACCGGAGCGATCGGGCGATGCCAAGCGTTCCAGTAGAGGCTCCTGCCAGCCTTCGGCTAATGCGGTCTGTCGCGCGAGCGTCGCGAGGACGGCGCCGCGCAGAGCCGGTTCCTTCCAGGCGACGCGGAGGCATTCTCCACACCTGGGATCTTCCGACGACTCCAAGACCCAACGCACCATCTCCGGGCTCCATGAAGTTGGCTCACTCTCCAGCATGCGGTCGAGCATTCTTTTGCGAGCCTCTGGGTGCAGTGGCGCGGGTAGCCATCGCGCCCAGAGAAGCGAATCGGACGAACCAAAGTCGGGCTGCGCGATCAGGTGAGCAGGTAGATTTGGGTCGCCGGCCAGCAAGGCGTCCCAAAGATCTTTCAATCGACTCTGCCACTGGCTGTCGGTGTTGAGACCTCGCTCCTTCACCTTGCGTTCGATTCCCAGGAGTGCACCGGCGACCTCATCGGAACGTTCAGGAGTCGCAGGGTGGGTACAACTGGCCAGCAACGCCAGCGCATGGAGATCGGAGGTGGGGTGGCTTTTGCTGTCGATCAGAGCCAAAGCGACTTGTGGGACGTCGGCTAGTGTTGGGCGCATCATCGCCAGGGTTCGGATCGCTTCCACTTGGAGATCGATCTTGCCGTCGCTGCCTGCCTGCTGGATGGTCGCCAGCAACCATCGAGTCCAGCCATCGCGCACCTTGGGGTCAAAACGCTCGGAAAACCGAGATCGATAGCTGTCGAAAAAGCTGTTTTTGGCTGTCGGAGAATGGGGCGGCACTTCGTGGCGGAGGTCTCCAATCGCGGCTTGAAGATGCGTGAGCAGTTGCTGCATCGCCGATTCGTCGGTCGGCCATCGCTTCTGGGAGACTTCCGAGGCGAGGCCATCCAGCACTCTTCCTTCCAGTCCGCTTGGGGCAGCAGCGTAGTGGAGATCGGCCAATCTCTGAAGCAACTCATTCCCCTGGCGAACGCGGCGGCGCGATAGGGCCCACAGCCTGACCTGGCTAAGGGTGCTGTCCGAAAGTACCAGGGGCAGTGAATCGCTATTGGGCGTCCAGCGCCTCCAGCCGATGCATTCCCAGGCAGCCAGTTGGTCGACCGGCGTCATCCACTCCCCCCAGTCGGTCGCATATCCAGGGGAGTCACTTGCTGGTTGGGCCACCAAATCGGCCGCTTTCTTTTGCCAGGTTCCTAAGTCGCTGGGCGTGCCATTGGTCTTGCCCCATCCGATCGCTCGCCATCCCATCGCCCGAAGCTCCACCACAGGATCGGCCAGCCAGCGATCGATCGTCCGGGGGCTGACCATGGTTCCGGGAATGGCGAGCAGTTGCCGGGCTGCCTGGAGCCTAGCGGCGTCAGTGAGCCGTTTTTCCTGATAGCTCCAGTTCCCCACCGATGCTTCGGCCAGCACTTCCTGGATGCGGTCGCCGGCTAGTTGTCGGGCGGAAGTGACTTGGTGCGATTCGAGTGCGGCGTTTGCCTGGAGCAGCTTGGCGGCCTGCTCGGCTTGGGCCAGATCGAGCGATCGGGGTGGGGTCAGATTGCGTTCTTCGCTATTGGCATCTCTCCAGATCGTAGTCGTTTCCACTGGTCCTTGGTAATCAATCCGATAGATCGCCCCACGGGTTCCTCTTCCGCCGACGCTAACTAGGAGGCTGCCAGAAGGTTCGACGACCAGGTCGGTCGCTGCAAAGCCTGCACTGCCGGTCGACTTGAGGAAGGTCTCGGCCCCCAATCGAAGTCGTTTGGCGTCGGGGTGATCGGCGGAGACGGCGACGCGTTCCGGGTAGACCGCCAAAATGCGCCCGAAAGTCCAATCGAGAGCCAGGACGGCACCGCGGTACTTCGGGGGAAAGCGGCTGTGCTGATAGACGGCGACGCCCGTTGGCGAACCTCGCCCCAATGAGGCCAGGGTGCGGGGCATCAGGAATCGATAATCGGGATCGCGAGCGCACTCACCGATCCATCCAGCATCGGACCCGGGGCTGAGGACTAGGATTCGAGTGGGGCGGTACCATGGAAGGGTGATATCCCGTTCTCCATCACTGTCGTAGGTGACGGGCTGACCATCGGGTAGAAAATCGAAGTCGTAGGCATTGCGGAGTCCATGAGCGACGACACCCCGGCGCTGGAAATCGGGGCTGATGCGCCAGAGGGTTCCGGCCCTCGCGAAAGGAATGGCGGCATCTGCGTCGCTTTTCAAGCGCTGGATCCCTTCGGCGTGATTTCCAGCCATCAGATACCACCATCCGTCGGGTCCCCGACGAATCGCGTGCGCATGATGCTCGCCTCCGGTCGTCAGCGTCAGCAGTTTTTCAGGCGGGGTATCGGCGACCAGATCCCCGTTGTTGTCGGCGCTGCGCCACAGTCCGCCATCGGCGACCCAGAACCGGTACTTGCCTTCAGCCCAGAGCCCCTGAGCTCCCTGGCGAATCGCACCGGTCCATGGGATTCCTTTGTCGCATCGTCCGTCTCCGTCGGTATCGACCAGCGTTCGGATGTAGGCGGGACCGGAGATCACGGGGCGACCAGACGGATCGAGCGTCATGCAGAATGCGTCGTGGACCAGTTCATCGGAAGCGACCAGTTGAATGGTGAACCCTTCAGGCAATTCGACCGGCAACGATTCTTCCGCCTGCAATGCCTGAGGATCGGAGAGGGTCAGCCAACAGAGGGCAAACAGCCACATGGACCACCTGGAAAAGCGCAGTGCTGTCTCGCGCAGTGCTGTCTCGCGCGGTGTGGTTTGGATGCGTCGTGGAAATTCCGCTGAGGCAAGGTCCAAAAAGCCGGCATGGCGACCGCGCATCGAATGCTTCCTTACCGAAGTCGGATTGATCCATCCCAACTGATCCATCCCAATCATCGCCAGCAGCCATCGGTTGGCGGATGGCAGCCGGTAGGCAAAGTCGACGGCGATGGCGAGACGCATCGACGAGTGTCCTTAGGCGAATCGTGCTTATCGACCGTCAGACGTCGAGGTTCTTCACATCCAGGGCGTGCTTCTCGATGAACTGGCGTCGAGGTTCCACTTTATCTCCCATCAGAACCCGGAACATTTCATCGGCGGCAGCGGCATCGACTAGCGTCACTTTGATCATCGTGCGGTTGGACGGATCGAGGGTGGTTTCACGAAGCTCTTCCGCGTTCATTTCGCCCAGACCTTTGAAGCGGGTGATCTGAAGTCCTTTTTCGCCGGCCGATCGGATGGCTGGCAGCAGGGCGCGGAGATCTTCCAGCCCGATTTCGGATTCTTCTCGCAGCAAGCGGAATCGCGGTTCCGTGAAGCCGGTGCGATCTTTCGGAAGCAGCTGTTCGATTCCATAGCCAAATGCTTCCAGTTCCTTCATGCCGCCATTGATCGTCCGCACTTCATGCAGTTCGATGATGTAGGGTTTGTCCCCGTAGAGCTGGCCATCGCCGTCGGGATCGAGCGTTTCTTCGGTCTCTAGGGAGTCGATGGTGGTCGCTTCGGTGGCGATGTTGCGGCTCTTGAGATACCCATCCAGCTGCTCCCGGGTGGTGAACCAGTGCTCCTCGGTCTTGTAGACCAAGTGGTAGACCGGCATCCGGAGCGTTTGGGGATCGATCCGTTCGGAGTGGGTGCGAAGGCTGATGCCGCGTCGCTCCAGCGCCAGAATCGCTTCTTCGACCGAAGCGAGCGTGGTGCAAAGTCTCCGCATTTGATCCCCTTCGATCACTTTCCCCTGGTCATCGACGAAGCGGCTGTCGGAAAGTCCTTTTTCAAGCAGTTGCTGCTTCATGACTTCGTCGGAGTGAACGTAGTACTTTTCCTTTTTGCCTCGCACCACGCGGAACAGAGGAGGCTGCGCGACGTAGACGTGGCCGCCAGCAACCAGTTGGTACATCTGTCGGTAGAAGAAGCAGAGCAGCAGGGTTCGGATGTGAGAGCCATCGACATCGGCGTCGGTCATGATGATGATTCGGTTGTATCTTCGCTTCCCGACATCCTGATCGGTTCCGATGCCGCAACCGATCGCCTGGATCATGCTTTGGACTTCTTCGTTGTTGAGCACCTTGTCTTCGCGGCTCTTGTAGGCATTGATGATCTTGCCTCGCAGAGGCAGGATCGCCTGGGTGTCGCGAAAACGCCCCCCCTCTGCCGATCCGCCTGCCGAGTCACCTTCCACCAGGTAGAGTTCGCACTCTTCCATTTTGTTGCTGATGCAATCTCGCAACTTACCGGGCAGACCACCTCCACCCAGCGCATCCTTGCGTTTGCGGAGCAGGTCTTTGGCCTTCTTGGCCGCTTCGCGCGCTTCGGCAGCCAGCAGTCCCTTCTTGACGATGGTTTTGGCTGCCTTGGGGTTCTCTTCCAGGTACTTGGCCAGTTCTTCGCCGACAATCGTGTTAACGATTCCCTCGATCTCCCCGTTGCCCAGTTTGGTTTTGGTCTGGCCTTCGAATTGAGGATGACCGACACGCATGCTGATCACCGCGGTCAGACCTTCGCGAAAATCGTCGCCCGTGGGGGTGAGGTCTTTGAATAGATTTTCCTTTTTTCCATACGTGTTGAGCGTACGGGTGAGAGCCGACCGGAACCCTGAGACGTGGGTTCCCCCTTCGATCGTATGGATGTTGTTGACGTAGGACTGAAGATTTTCTGTGTATTCGCCCGAGTACTGAAATGCGATCGAATAGCCAACATCATCCCGTTTGCCTTCGATCAGGATGACATCTTCATGCAGGACGTCGCTGGCACGATTCAGATGCTCGACAAACTCCACAATCCCTCGTTCATAGTAGAACTCATCACCCTGTCCCTGGCGTTCGTCCCTTAATCGAATCCGAACGCCGCTGTTGAGGAAGGCGAGTTCCTGGAGTCGCTTTTGGAGGGTGTCGTAGTTGTACTTGGTGTTGGGGAAAATCTGGCCATCGGGTTTGAAGGTGGTTTTGGTCCCACGGCGCGAGGTCGTCCGGACCTGTTTGGCGGGAGAGGTCGGCACACCCCGTTCGTAGGTCTGCATCCAGACCTGGCCGTTGCGGCTGACTTCGACTTCGCACCACTGCGAGAGGAAGTTGACGACCGTCACACCGACCCCGTGGAGACCACCGGAAGTCTGGTATGCCTTCTTCTCGAATTTGCCTCCGAACTTCAGAACCGTCATCACGCCTTCCAGCGTGCTTACCTCGCGCTGGAGCATTTCCGAAAGTTGGGCGTGGCGGTCGGTCGGGATGCCACGACCATCGTCTTCGACGGTCACCGAGCCATCGGCGTTGATCGTCACCGAGACGGTTTTGGCGTGACCAGCCATCGCTTCGTCGATCGAGTTGTCGACGACTTCGTAGACCAAGTGGTGAAGTCCCTTGAGCGTCGTGTCGCCGATGTACATCGACGGCCGTTCCCGGACATGCTCCAGGTCGCTCAGGTGCTTCAGATCGTCTCCGCTATAGTCGGAGCGATCGAGCGCCATCGATTCGTCGTTGGGGAGATCCTGTTCAGGCTGCTCGGAAGCGCCGTTGCTCATGGTCTTCTCGTTGTCGCTTTGGGCTATGAAACTCGATCCATCCATCCAGGAAGAGGCTCCCCATGCCGGGGGCTGGGTGCCAACAGTGCACCCAGACGGGGACAGCATGGCCGACACGAGAAATGCTCGGCACCAGACCGCTCCAGGGGCTCTCCCTCGGAACCCAGATTATAGCCGATCGCCCCAGCAGCCTCAGCGGGGAAAGATCGCAAGAACCCCATTTTCCCAACACTTTCCCCCCCAGCCCGATGCGAGCGAACTGGACGGGGGAGGTTGAAAATCTAGCGAGGCGTTCCGGCGGGTGGGAGCACCTGGGTGGCTGCGTCCTTCCAGGGCTTCAGGATCGATTCACCGATGGCGCCCGTGCGGTTGGCTCGCGCCAGCGACAGTCCCAGGTCGGGATGGCTTTGCCAGTCTTCGGCACCATAGCTGCGGATGTCATGATAAGGCCGATTGAGTTTGGGGGTCACCTTTCGGATCAGATGAAATCCTTCTTGGTCGCGAACCAAGTAATAGTGAAGCAAGCCAGCCATCAGGGCGGCACCGAAGAGGGTCCCCATCAGGAAAGTGGAAAAATGGCGAAGCATGAGCATCATCTCCTGGAGGTCGTGGGTGGGTCCGATGGTCTTGTTGAGCCCTAGTGGTTGCGCTGACAAAGCGCGAAGGGACCTGTCCTGAGCCATGAGACTCTTGCATGTTGCCACAACGGAGCGATCAATACCATAGCAATCGAGCAGACGCGATGCTGGGAAGAGGCAGTTTCGGGGTTCGATTTGGGCAGGTGGGGTTGAGGGCGTCGGCACGACGTTTGGTGAATGCACGCGGCTTGCCAAATCGGTTGGAATGCTCCAAGCTGATGCAGCCAGGTCGCCGCCCCTCGGCAATTCCTTGGCGAGGTGCACTAGAAGAATGATGGGAGGCATTCGTGCCACTGATTCAACTGAACGACGTCCGGAAGGTTTATCGACTGGGGGATGTTGAGGTAAACGCTCTGGATGGCATCACGATGTCGATCGATCGTGGGGAATCGGTCGCGTTGATCGGCCCCAGCGGATCAGGAAAATCGACTTTGATGAACACCCTAGGGTGTTTGGATCGTCCCACCTCGGGCAGCTATCTGCTGGATGGCGAGGAAGTCGTCACGATGACGCGAGATCAGCGGTCGAGGATCCGCAATCGGCAAATTGGATTTGTATTTCAGAACTTCAATCTGCTCTCCCGCACCAGCGCTTTAGAGAATGTCGAATTGCCGATGCTGTACGGGGAGGCGACTTCGGCGCGGACGCGGCGGGATCGGGCACAGGAGCTGCTGAAGATGGTGGGACTAGGGGACAGGATGGACCATCACCCCAGCCAGCTCAGCGGGGGGCAACAGCAGCGCGTGGCGATCGCAAGAGCTTTGGCAGCCAAGCCATCGATCCTGATGGGCGATGAGCCGACAGGGAACCTCGATACACGCACCAGCCGCGAAGTGATCGATCTATTCCTGAAGCTCAATCAAGAGCATCACTTGACGGTGATTCTTGTGACTCACGATTTGGCGGTGGCGCGTCACGCAAGACGCAATGTCGTCCTGCGCGACGGCCGGGTTCTTTGTGATACGCTGGATCATCAACAAGCTGCCACTTCCCTACAGCGATCGCAGCAATGGGAAGTCGAAGCGGCGGAGGGGGCCGGTCCGGCAGCGGTTGAGGGATGAGCCGAGGGGTCGGGGATCGAGTTGTTCGGATCCCCGATTGGGCGGTGATCTCCCAGGCCAGCGTCGGTGACTACTTGGTGGACATCAATTGCTGGCGAAGGAATGTGTAGGCCAGCGCCTGCATGTAGGCGCTTTGCTGGTTGTTGGCCGCGCCACCATGGCCTCCCTCGATATTCTCGTAATAGAGGACTGGATAGCCCATCGATTCCATCTTGGCCATCATCTTGCGTGCGTGCCCCGGGTGGACCCGATCGTCTTTCGTCGATGTGGTGAAAAGAACGCTGGGGTAGCGACGGTCTTCTCGCAGGTTGTGGTAGGGGGAGAATCGCTGGATGAAAGTCCAGTCTTCTGGTTTGTCTGGGTTGCCATACTCAGCCATCCAGGATGCTCCCGCCAGAAGCTTGTGGTAACGCTGCATGTCTAGCAGCGGCACCTGACAGACGGCAGCCTGAAAGAGCTCTGGATAGAGCGTCACCATGTTGCCGACCAGAAGTCCACCGTTGCTACCACCCTGGATTCCCAACCGCTTGGGTGAGGTGACTTTCCGGGAGACGAGATCCTCAGCCACCGCAGCGAAATCCTCGTAGGCCTTGAGTCGATTTTCGCGCAGTGCGGCTTGGTGCCATCGGGGACCATACTCTCCACCTCCGCGGATGTTGGCTACGACATAGACACCACCTTGGCTGGCCCAGGCGCGGCCGACCGAGCCGTTGTAAGAAGGTTGCAAGGAGATTTCAAAACCGCCGTAGCCGTAGAGCAGCGTTGGCTGTTCGCCATCGAGCGGAAGATCTTTGCGCGAGACCTGAAAGTAGGGGACCCGCGTCCCGTCTCGACTGGTCGCAAAATGCTGCTCGATCTGCAGCCCCTGCGATGGAAAGAATTCAGGCAGACTCTTCAACTTCTCGGGAGCTTCCCCGACCTGTCCGTAGAGCAACGTGGTGGGAGTCAAGTAATCGGTGCTGGTGAGGAAATAGGCGTTGGACTCATCCGGATCGACCGGCATGAAACTGAGCGTTCCAAAGTCCGGGGAACCTTTCAGCGGTTCTTTGGACCAGTTGCCCTCGCGGTGGGTGCACACGATCAGACGATTCTTGACATCTTCAAGCACATTCAGCACCAGATGATCGCGCGTGAAAGAAAAGCTGGCCAAGGCGGAAGTTTCGGTCGGTTCAAAGAGGACTTGATACTTCGGTTTTCCAGAGAGGAAATCGTCGAAGCGAGTCACCAGAAGGCTTCCGGCGGCGAAGCTCTGGCCACCCGCTTCCCATGGCTCCCGCAGTTCCAGGCAAAGCCACTCTCGGAAGACCGATTTGTTGACCGAGTTAGGGACATCGATTTTGACGGCGCTGCCCGTAGGAGGCAGGTAATAGAGCTCGTCGTTGTAGAACGCGACGTTACGCACCAGAAAGCTTCGCTCGAACCCAGGGGAATCATCGTGCATTCCCGATGCAGACATATCCTCCAGCGAAGCTTCGAAAACGGTCTCTGCCGATTCCAGCGGAGTGCCTCGTTTCCATCGTTTGACGATGCGAGGATAGCCCGAGGTGGTCATCGAGCCGTTGCCGAAGTCACTGTAGATAAAGACGTGATCCTCGTCGATCCAATCCATTCCTCCCTTCGACTCGGGCCGATCGAAACCCCCTTCGACAAAGCTGCGGGTTTCCAGATCGAATTCTCGCGTCACATCGGCATCTGAGCCACCTCGCGACATGGTGACCAGCGCTCGTCGATAACTAGGTCGCAGGATCGAAGCTCGTTTCCAGACCCAGCTCTCGCCTTCCTTTTCGCCCAGTTGATCGAGATCCAGCAGAACTTCCCAAGCGGGCTGGTCCTTTCGGTACTCGTCCAGCGTGGTCCGTCGCCAGAGCCCTCTGGGGTTCTTTTGGTCGCGCCAGAAGTTGTAGTAGTAATCGCCTCGCTTGCTGACCATTGGGATGCGCTGGTTGGAATCGAGGATTTCGAGGAGCGATTGCCGCAGCGGCTCAAACGCAGGATCCGACTCCAGCTTTTTCTGGCACAGAGCGTTTCGTGCACGGACCCAGTCGAGCGCCTTGTCGCCGCTGACGTCTTCCAACCATTGCCAAGGATCGTTGGTCACAGAAGGGCTTTCACTAAGGGGTTTGCTGGAGGAGGGGCGTTCCCCTTCCTGGGCGTTGGCTTGGGGAATCAGTATCGAAAGACCTGCCACCAGATACCATGGCCACCGAAGGGAACGCATGAGCGACACTCCTAGGGAAACGAAAGGGAAGCGATTCGATGTGCTCGGCAAGCCAAGCATCATTCTGGAAAGTTTCAGTGTACCCAATGACCCCGCCTGCCAGGAGGATGGCGATCTTCTGCGGTCAAGATGGATGCACGAAGGAGATTCATGCGTTGGATGGCGCAGTCGGCTAGGTGGGGGTTGCCGGGCCGAGAAATCGAATACGCGTACCGGTCTGCGGGGCGGACCGGATCTCAATGCGCCCCCCTACCAATTGGGCACGAGTCGCAATTCCTCGGATCCCGAAATGGTCGGGAGGCAGGTTGGCGGCATCGAATCCACGGCCATGGTCCTCAATCTCCAAAAGGAAACGTCGGGCCGCAGCATCCCAAGCCACTTCGATACGGACTTGGGGGGAATGGCTGTGCTGCGCGGCGTTGCGAAGAGCCTCTTCGGCGATCCGCAGCATCGTGAGCGCCAAATCGCTACCCGGGACTGGGGAATGCGAGGTCGATCGCCAGTCGAACTGCCAAGCGATTTCGGGGTATGCCTCCCGAAAGGAGGCGACCAGTTGTTGCAAATGGACCTCCAAAGGGTCGGTCGGAGAATCCCAGCCACTTCTCAACTGGTTCATCCAACGCCGACCGTCGGTGGCGGCCTCTTGCAACAGGTGAGATAGCTGCTGCCAATCTTCCTCCGTTAGCGCCGCACCCCGCCGCCAAGATGCTGCGCATGCTTCGACCTGCCACTGAGCGGCCACGATCGACTGAATCAGGCCGTCATGCAACTCGCAACTCCATCTCAGCCGATCCCATTCCATCATCTGAATGGCCAGTTGTTGGGGAGACCGATCGGGTGGATCGGAGCGACTGGCATCCTCAGGCGAATCGATCATGGTTGCGCCGGCGGCTTCAGGTCGAGGTCTTTCAACGATCGGCCAAGCCGCTTTCGATCCGATTTGCGGGCGGGACCGGGGAGTTGGCTCGCTGCGTCGTGAGAGGACTGGGGGAGAGGTTGAGCCGCCATCCACTGAGAGACACTTTTCGGAAGGTTTTTCTGCTCTTCCGGCGAACCCATCGCCTGCATTGCGTCGTGAACACCAAGCAGGACCGACTGCTTGACTCCTTCACGGATCCAACCGAAAAAACCGTGGTTCATGGCATGACTCCTGCTTAAAGAGCTCGTCGGCCGATCCGCTCCTCCTGACCGAACGGACATGACCTCCTCCAAACCGCCGAAGGCTATCAACCACCGACCCCGAAGTCGAGGTCACTTCAATCAGCCCCTTCGGGTGGTTTTTTAAATTGGTGCCACCCACCTTTCTCAATTGGTGCCACCCACCTTTTGATTTTTCCACCTGATTTGGTGGTTCCTGGGTTGGGTTCCAATTCTTGTGGGGGGTGTGGTCGAGGGGGGCGGCGAGGAGATGGGACGCTAGGCAGTTGGAGTTCCAGGCGCGAGTTGATTTTGGGGGATGGTCCTAATTTTCAGGAGTCCATTCTTTTGGGGGGTTCGGTTCGTGATCTTGGCTTGTTGCTATCGTTCGGGAGCGGTTCAACGATGTTCCCGTATTTGGCCCGATCAGGTTGCGAATTGTCGGCGGGAGTTGGCGGTGTTCGCTGTCCGTGCTTGACGTGATTCATTGGGGTGGAGCGAAAAGGGTTGATGAAATGAGAGTGGCCATCGTTGGTGCCACGGGTGGAATTGGTCGGGCGCTTA
>JBJSWM010000461.1:0-4501 GCA_046085865.1 Pirellulaceae bacterium | reverse complement strand
GGCTTTGGTGCGTGCGTCGCTCAAGTCGTCTTCGCGTAGCCACCGGTTGCGGCTTCCAGAATTCGTTCCTGCGTCGCTTCGGCGATCCCCATTTGGTCGGTCAATCGTCCTTCGCTGAGCACCAAGATGCGATCGCTGAGCGCCAGGAGTTCAGGTAACTCACTGGAGGTGAGGATGACCGAAAGGCCTTCATCGCAGAGTTGCCGAATGAGTCGATAGAGTTCCGCTTTGGCTCCGACATCGACGCCTCGCGTTGGATCGTCCAGCAGTAGGATTTTGGGATCGGTCAACAGCCACCGACCGACGATGCACTTCTGCTGGTTTCCGCCGCTGAGTCCCGTGATCATGGCGTCTAGACCTGCCGTCTTGACTCGCAGTTTTTCCACCATCCGATCTGCCATGGCAGCTTCTCTGCGGTTGGATAGCGATCCCATCGATGTGGCTTGATCCAACGAGCTGACGGTGATGTTTTGGCCGACGTTCATGGTGGGAAAGATTCCCAGCCGCTTGCGATCTTCCGTCACCAGAGCGACCCCAGCTTGGCAGGCATCGCTGGGGTGACGCGGTGCATAGGGGGCGCCGAAGAGCGTCATGGAACCGGAGGGGCGGACGGGGGAGGCGCCGAACAGGCATTCCAGTAGTTCGGTGCGACCGGCTCCCATCAGTCCCGCAATACCAAGAATTTCGCCTTCTCGGAGGGAGAAGGAGATCTCCTTGAGACGATAACCGCGAGCGTGGCCGGGCTAGGGGAGGGAGAGCCGGTCGACTTGGAGCACCTCTTTGCCTTTGGGGCGTTGCCCTTCCAGGCGGTCCATGGTCGCCAGTTCGCGACCGACCATGTGCCTGGCTACTTCCGATGGATCGGTCTGGCTGGTGTTCAAGGTCGTGATCCACTGCCCGTCGCGCAAGACGACGATTCGGTCGGACAGCCGGAAAACTTCGTCCATCTTGTGCGAGATGTAGAGGATGGTTGTTCCGCGTTGTCGAAGTTTGGCGATGACTCGATCCAGCCGCTCCACTTCCGCCTCTGTGAGCGCACTGGTCGGCTCATCCATGATCAGCACTTGGCGATTGGTGCAAAGCGCTTTGGCGATTTCGACCAGTTGCTGATCGCCGACACGTAGCGACCCAGCTAGGTCCTCCGGCGAAGCGTTGCATTCCAATTCTTTGAGGTGCTGGCTGGCGACTTGCGACATCGTGGCATTGTCGATCATTCCGAACGAATTCTTCAGCTCCCTCCCAAGGAAGATATTGGCGGCAATCGACAGTTGCTCCACCAAATTCAACTCCTGATGGATGATGCTGATTCCAGCATCTTCTGCGTCCCGGGTGCCACGGAACTTTCGCAGGCTTGGGGGGGTCTTCGGATCGGGTGCCATCCAGAGTTGGCCATCGTAGTCGGAGATCACGCCCGAGAGAATCTTCATCAGCGTGCTTTTGCCGGCGCCATTCTCACCGCAGATCGCCACCAGCTCGCCAAAGCGCACATCGAACGAAACGTCGCTGAGGGCGCGCACCCCCGGAAAAGTTTTTCCGATGGAACGGAGGGAGATGACAGAAGGTGAGGCATGGGAGGACACAAGGACAACCTTTAGTGAAGGGTGAAGTCGATTGGTCTACTAGGTTCCGATCGCGTGGAATTGGAGCCAGTAGCGGAGTGGCGAATTGAGTCGCAAGGTCATTCCAGCAAGGCAGCCTGTCGTGAGAGCGGTCAGATGGAGGACCTGGGGCGACTTTCCCAGTAGCGATAAGCCGACAGCAGGCAAAAGCCAATGATCCCGATGGCTCTAGAGGCATTCAGAGAAGTCCCGGTACTGACTGCCACC
Organism: Pirellulaceae bacterium; assembly: GCA_046085865.1. GTDB lineage: Bacteria > Planctomycetota > Planctomycetia > Pirellulales > Pirellulaceae > JBEISR01. Next base: position 2,675 of record JBJSWM010000461.1, on the reverse strand, counting down.
AGGAAGGCCAGAAGGCTAAGTCCTACGATGGCCCACCAACCAATCATCCCCGAAAACAGTTTTCGATCCATCTGGCGCCACTGCTGAAGTTGGCTGAACGTGACCGCAAGGACCACCACGACACCGACGATCAGACCTTCCCAGATGTCGGCGTTGGAATCGATGATTTTCGCGACCGAATCGATGACGATACGCAGAAACAGAGCCCCCAGCATTGTTCCGGGAACGGTGCCGATGCCACCCTGAAGGCTGCATCCGCCAACGACAGCCGCCGCGATGGCGTTCAGTTCGTGACCTCGGCCCTGGTTCACAGGAGCCGAAACCCCTTCGTTGGCGATGTAAAAAAGTCCCGCCAGGCTGGCCGTCATGGCGCCAAATACGTACGCGAACCACTTCAGCTTGTCGGTTCGAATACCGCTTAGTCGAGCGGCCTGTTCGTTGCCTCCCAGAGCGTAAAGGTGCCGCCCGAGAACCGTTCTCGCAAGAATGAACCAAGTGACCGCAGCCAGCGCCAAGAAGACGACGATCCAGACCCAGATATGGGAACGAAGCCAATCGAAGAAGGGGCCTTCGATCGGGATTTGCGCCTTTCGGGCGCCAGTGAAAGTCGTGGTGACGTATTCGCCCATGATCCGAGCGACTGAACGGAGCCCTACCAGCGTCGAGAGGGTGGCGATGAAGGGCGGTAGGCCAATGGCGGTGATCAGCCAAGCGTGGAGCGTTCCGACCAGGAAGCCCATGCTGAGTCCTGCGGCGATGCCAGTCGCAAGAATCGCAGGTTCGGAAAGCTCCCAAGGAAGACTTCGAACCGCGATCATGGTGCAAGCGATCGAAGTGCCGCTGAAGGCGATCATCGAACCGGCGGACAAATCGATACCGCCCGAAATGATGACCATCATGGAGCCCAGAGCGAACATGCCCAGGAGGCTCCATTGCCTAGCGATTTCCCAAGCGTTGGTGCGGGCATCGAACCAATAGGACCGGTTGTCGTCGGCAACAAGGGTAACCAGGAGGATCGCCAGGATCGCTCCGACCAATGCCAGTTCATTGGACCTCAATCCCAACCGGTCCCCAATCCGTCTCAGAAGGGAGCTCATGAGCTGGTCAGGTTGTACTTAGCCAACCACTTCTTGAAATCGTCCAGCTTCATGAATTCCACCACTTTGGGATCAAAATCTTCTCCCTTCAGCGGACTGCCTTCGTTAGGGACAACCAATCGAAGTCCCGTCGTGTAGATGTCCCCCTCGGGCGAGCCAGCGTTGGGGAACATCTCTTTTTCAACCGAAGCATCGCCGGTTGCCATCGCTTTGAGCAGTCTGGCGGTCTGGTATCCCATGTCGAAGGGATTCTGCACCATCATCGCATCGATGTTCCCTTTTTCCATTTCTTGAATCGCAGCCGCCTGCGCATCAAAGGTGACGACGGCGATATCTTTCTTGAGTCCGGCGCCGGAGACAACCTTGGCGATCGCGGGTGCATTGTAGGCCCAAATCCCTACCAATGCTGCCAGATCCTGCTTGTGATTGCTGATGGCATTGCGCACATTCTCTTGAGCACGACTCAAATCCGTCTCATCGCTGGCTCGATCCTTCTCCGTGAATCCATCGCCAATACCTTTCTTGAAGCCATCCATTCGGCTACGAGCGTTGTCGTTGTCGGTGTAGCCCGCGAACTGGACATATCCTCCCGATGACTTGCCGTTGGCCTGAAGAATCTTTGCGGCGGCTTTGCCAAGCAGTTCACCTGCCGTCACGTTGTCGGTGCCTATGTAGTACTTTCGCTTGTCGCGAAAACGGCTTCGCAGCAGATCACCGTCCACGGTGATGACGGGAATTCCCTTCTTTTGGAAACCCTCCAGTTCCGCTGCAATCGATGCATTGTCTGCGGAGATCGCAGAAAGGGCGATGCCGGCGATATCGTTCTGCCCAGCCAGTTGCCGCAACTTGTCAATCTGGCCCTTGATCGTTCCGTCCGGAACTTCCATTTGTGCCTTCAGCCCGGACTTTGCCAGCTCAAATACCTTGTCCCCTTCCAGCAACCCCTGGCGACAGGCATCCCAGAATGGATCGTCTGTATTGACGACAAAGACCACCCGCTTCAAAGCGGTGGAGGTTGTGGAAGGAGCCGAAGGGGTGGTGGCAACACCGCCGGAGGGAGGGGCAGGAGCTGGTTGCCCGGATTGACGGGAGTCGCAGCCGGTAAGCCCCAATGCGATCAAACCAAGCGATCCAAGCCCCTTGGCAAGGATGTTACGTCGGTCCCTCAAGGCCAGATTGGAAAGGGGCGAGTCGGGGTGATGCATCGATTTCTCCTAGCGGCGGAGGCCGGCGGTGGTGGAGGGAGAGAAGGTGAAGCGAAAGGCACCAGTCAACGACCTGTTTCGGGGACGCGGACCACCTGTCGGCTGAGGCCCGGAATCCAAGTCCCTGTCGTGTTCGACCGTCCGATGGAAAGCCACTGGAAGATTAACCAAAACCCAATGCTATCTCAAGAGTACTGCAAGAGGTCAGGTGGCAACTTGAGATTTCCAAGCATTCCTAGCGGCGGTCCAGATCGATCTTGCGATCCGTCCCTGAATTTGGAAGTATCCCAGTCGATGGCTTCGTCGATCGCTAGTCCGATCGAAGCGAGGGGCAGACGGACCGGGGTGCCCCATCGATAGGCTCTGCGAACCC
>JBJSWM010000460.1:0-1399 GCA_046085865.1 Pirellulaceae bacterium | reverse complement strand
CGTCAGGTAGCCACCGCGGCCACGCGGTGGATTGCTTCGATGGACGATGCTTCTGCATCATCCACCATCTGGCGATTGATGGCTACGGGGATGCGGTGGAAGTCTTGAGTTGATGACGCTTCTGGATCGTCTAGGCCAACGTCAGGTAGCCACCGCGGCCACGCGGTGGATTTCTTCGATGGACGATGCTTCTGGATCGTCTAGGCCAACGTCAGGTAGCCACCGCGGCCAAGCGGTGGAGTGCTTTGGTTGATGTCGCTTCTGGCGCATCCACCCTCTGGCGATTGGTGGCTACGACGATCGCTTTGGACTGCTACTTGCCGATGCAGAAGCGGGAGAAGAGGGCATCGAGGATGTCATCGGTACAAACTTCTCCGGCGATCTGACCGAGGTCATCCAGTGCATGGCGTAGGTGACCGGCGGTCCATTCGTCGCCGAGGCGATCACGATTCGACTGCCGCGCCATTTCAACCGATTCGCTGGCTCGCTGGAGCCCCTGTTGGCAGCGCGCGGCGGTGGCGGGGATCATTTCGGGGGTTTCCTCGCGTTGTTGGAGGATCCAGTGAGCGACGGCATCCAGAAGAGCCTGGATCCCTTGGCCGGTCTTGGCGCTGGTGACCCAGGTATCCGATCGATTGCCGATGGCCTGGGATGTTGGTGCCAAGTCGCAGCAGGTGGTGACATGCCAGCAAGGGATGGAGTGGAGCGATTCGGGGAGTGCGGGGAGGGGCTCTGGAGGGGAGTTCGCGGGGTGGCAGAGCAGGATCAGGTGAGCGTCGGCCAGTTGGGCGGTCGTTTGGAGTTGAGCGGCTGCGCGGGGGGATCGGTCGGCGGGGTGGGATTCGATGCCAGCGGTATCGATCCATGCCATCTCGATTCCCAGATGCTGAATGGTTGCCTCTAGGTAGTCGCGAGTCGTCCCTGCCTGGGGACTGACCAAGGCCGAAGGTTGCTGACCAAGCCGATTGGCGGAGCCATCTGGCTGGGGTAGGCGGATGGCAGTTTGCAGGAGGGCGTTGAAGAGGGAGCTTTTGCCGGCGTTGGGTAGACCGGCCAGGACGATTCTGGGAGTGCTGGTAAGGAGGAGTCGAGTGGTCCATTGCTTTTGGATCTGATCGAGCTGCTGGGAGAGGCTTTCCAGTCGCTCTTCGATCTGCTGATGGGAGACGAAGGAAATCTCTTCGTCGACGAAATCGAGTCCGGCCTCGATATCGGCCAGTAGTTCGATGGATTGGGTGCGTAGTGTGTGGATGGGGACCTGAATGCCACCCGCCAGTTGTCTTAACGCTCGATCGAGTTCTTTTTTGGATTGGGCGTGGATGACGGCCAGAACGGCTTCACACTGGGCCAGAGCGAGTCGGCCGGCGAGGAAGGCGCGGAGGGTGAATTCGCCTGGAAG
>JBJSWM010000459.1:0-3309 GCA_046085865.1 Pirellulaceae bacterium | reverse complement strand
CGAATCACTCTGGAAGGAAATCTGCCGATCCGACCTGGGAGCATGCACCCCTTGCCACTGATCATCCCTTTGGGAGATTTCGTCACCAGGCATCGCGTGGAGACGTACCGATCTCACGAAGCCCGTGTGCTGTGGGAAGGGGGCGATGTTTGGGATGAAGCCGCTCCCTTTGGCATCCCAACCAACAACGAACTGCTCGCCAAGTTGATTGTGCCGATGTGGACGCGTGAGCTAATGACGCGAGGAGGACCAGCGACCTCCGGAAACAACGAGGATCTGTCCGCTCGCGTCGATTCGGTAGCTCGATTCACCGTAGCTAGAGAAACGGTCATCACCGGGGGGAGAACTTGGATTCGCTGGGATCCAACTGCACCTTCTGGCCAACTTCGCATCGATGGTGAACTGCAAAGTGAGAGCGATATTCCGCCCTCGTTGCTGCTGGAGATGCCTGAAGAGTTGGTCACGCCGAAGTTCGACTGCCCCTGGGTGCGTCAAAAATCCTCGCGCACCGGCCGCTCCCTGCTCCTGCTAACCCCATTGCCACAAGCCGACAGCATCTATCGATTCACCGGCGAACTCAGCTTACCTCCTGTCGCCAACAGCCGATCGTCCCCGCCCGAGATACGTTGGATCGAAAGTGGTGCGCTAAAGCACTACGCGATGCTCCCGGAAAAGATTGAGCAGCGAGGGGCATTGTGGAGTGGCGAAGGTGTGCGACAACTTGCCAACGCAGAAGCCGTCGCACTACTTCCCCCAGGTCTTGCGCTCACCGGTGGCTTCCTTCCATACGAAGTTGGCTCATCGAATGGCACGCTGCAACTGCAACTTCCGGAAACTCCCGATGCCGCTCCTAGGATACCGATGGCAATCCACCAACTGTCGAAAGCGCCCCGACAAGATCAACCAACCAGCCATTGGCAGATCCGAAGTCAGTGGTTTCTGACAAATAGCGCCGCCGATGCGATGCAGATTGAGCTGCCGCAAGGATGGGAGTGCAGACATGTCATCTTGGGCGATCGAGTCCTGGAGTTTCGTTCGACAAGCCAACCCCAGAGAACAGCTTCGGAGATGTCAAGCTTCAGCACTGGTTCTGTCGTCACCATCGCTTTACCGAATTCCTCGCTGCCGACCATGTTGCAAATGATCGCAACCTGCGATCGCTCGATTCTCGAAGGCACGCTGCATCCCCCCAAACCCTGGAACACCCCAGTCGATCGCGACCACTGGCAACTGGATCGATCGGCCAGTATCCTCGCCGCCCCATCCGATGCGGGAGACCAGAGAGAAGTGCTTCTTTCGACTCAGATCGACGTGATCACCGAGTTGATCGAAGGGGCGGTGGCGGATCTGGTGGCACTTCCAAGGACCGAGCGGTTGGCATGGTACCATCGCTGGCGGTCGATCTTGATGACGAAAGTCTATCAGCGACGATCGATCGATCCCGTTGAACGCGATCCGATGGCAAGTCCTCCCTCCGGTGCCCCCCTTGCCACCCCACCCGTCTCAGACATCCTAGCCATCGACCGTCGACTGGATTCCACAGAGTCCGCAGCCGAAGAAACGACGGCGACGCTTGTCGATTCGGTGGGAATGGTCGATCCAACGATGGTTGCTGGTAGGGCTCTTCCGATTCGCACCCAACATGACGGTTCGCTGCTAGATCGATGGAGGACCGAACTACGCAACCGCCCTCAAACCCTGCTGGCTTGTATTGTCATGCTCACAGTCCTCCTCGTCCTCTGGATGCTTCATGGCTGGGGCTGGCGTCACGTTCATCACCAGCCATGGATGGCCATGGCGATCTGGGGCTTGGCCAGCCTTAGCCTCGGGAGCTTGGCCTGGGTCGGGGCTGTTGGGCTAGCGGTTGCTCTACTGGGCCTCCTTTTGGAATATCGCCACACCGATCGCCCTGCCGTCGATCGACTCAGCAGCAAAAGCTAGCAACCCCTCGTGAGACCTCCTCGCCCCATCCTTTGCTCCGCACAGGTGGGACGATCGCAGGCGATGGTTCCTCACGAATTTTCAGGAAACCACTGGGCCTGAAATCTCTTCGCAACCGATACAGATTACCAGTGGATGTCAGAATCCCCGCAAGCGGCTGCGTCGCCTGCGCTGGTGATCGTCTGGCTATCAGGTAGAGCGAAGCTGTTTGGAAGATCGAACAACTGCAAGCAAGGTTCGAACGATGAAGCGAACAAGCACATCCAACCATCTCCGTCTTGCGGGGCTCTTGGTTTTCGCATCGATCTGCAGCGGTTGCCACCTTTGCGGATGCGAGCACGATTGGGATTACGCTGGTGTCGGCGGGAAGCATCCAAGATCCAGCCCCACTCACGGCCGCGTTGGGTCTCCGATGAGCGATCCTGCCATGGGGCCTTCTGCGGGAACTGCCTCGTGGTCGATGGACGCCTCAATGGAAGCTACTGCAGCTCCGTAGGCCACTCCCTGCTCGATTTCTCCATAGCCAACTCCCGATTGTCCAAGGAGCGAAATTTCTCGGCCCCTCCGCCCCGCAATGGAAGCTGTGCAGCCGGACCTCTTCAGGCCCCCACCGGTTGGCGACTCGCTAAACTACATCTAGCGTTTCCCGCTGGATTACATAGGCATCGACAGAAGCGGAGCTGTTTTCCATGGCCATCCAATCTCGCGTCGGACAGGATCGTTCGGATCGGAAGAGAAGTGAACTATCGATCGGCGAGTATTTGATCCAGCGACTGGAAGATTATGGGATCACCGACGTTTTCGGCATTCCTGGGGATTACGTCCTTTCGTTCTACAGCATGCTGGAGAAGAGTCCCATTCGCGTCGTGGGATGCACGCGGGAAGACTGCGCCGGATTCGCGGCCGACGCGTACGCTAGGATCAAGGGAATGGGGGCCGTCTGCGTCACCTACTGCGTGGGCGGACTTAGCATCTGCAACAGCGTGGCGGGAGCCTTTGCCGAGAAATCCCCCGTCGTGGTCATCACCGGCTCTCCGGGATTGAATGAACGAGTCAACAATCCGTTGCTGCACCATAAGGTCCGAGACTTTTCGACCCAATATGAGGTCTTTGAAAAACTCTGCATCGCGGTGACAGAACTCACCGATCCGCTGACGGCGTTTCGAGAAATCGATCGAGTCCTGGATGCATGCCATCGGTTCAAACGGCCTGTCTATATCGAGATTCCTCGCGACATGGTTCATGTCGTGCCCACCATCTCCCATCCCTATCGACAGACGACTCAGACCCCCGATCCGCAGGCGCTTGAGGAAGCGGTTCGCGAGGCTCTTCAGATGCTGTCCAACGCCAAACGGCCCATGGTCATCG
>JBJSWM010000458.1:0-4177 GCA_046085865.1 Pirellulaceae bacterium | reverse complement strand
GCTGCTGAAGCATGCCGACCTGAAGATCACTCCTGAACTGGATGTGGAGATCAACCGGCGTGCCTACACGCACCAACTCCATCGATGGTTCCTCCGTATTCTCGATGGATCCGGGCAGCGGATCTGGGAAACCAACAGCGCTCCGAAAAAGCACCCCATTCCTCTTTTTCCGGTCGACTCAAGACCAGAAGAACTCTTTAATATCCACATGTTCCGGGTTTGCCAAAGGCCGCTGGGTCAATCGATTCAGGGTGACGGCTACTTTCTGCAGATCGGTTCGCGCGTCGATACGTTGGATGAAGATATCGCCGTTCTCGATCGCATGATCATCGCAACCTTGTGCGTCCTCTCGGTCCTCGGTTCGATCGGTGCTTGGTGGCTTTCCGGATTTCTCCTGGACCCGGTATCTCGCTTAACAGCCGCCACCGAGGTCATGGATGCCAACTCACCCAAAATGCGATTGCCTCTTAGAAATACCGGGGATGAACTGGACCGTCTGGCATCCACTTTCAACGGTCTCCTCGACCGAGTGGGACACGAGATTCGTCGCCGTGAAGACTGGCTGGCCAATTCCGCGCATGAACTGCGGAGTCCTTTGGCAGCAATCTCCAGCAACGTCGAAGTGGTGCTCAGCCACACCCAAAACTCTCCTGATCAAGCGATGCTGGAGCGGGTTTTGGAGCAGTGCGATGAACTTCGGACACTGGTCAATAAACTACTGCTGCTCAGCGAGGCAGATGCTGCCAGATCGCGAAGCCAGAAGGCCCCGCCCATTCGATTGGATCAACTGATTCACAAGGCTTGCGAAATCTACGAACCCCTCGCGCAGTCGCAAGGGATTCAGCTCTCCTCCGATCAATTGACCCGTTGCTGGGTGGAAGCCAATCCCTTCCATGCCCGGCACCTGGTGCAGAACTTGATCGACAATGCACTCAAGTTCACCCCGGAAGGGGGGCGCGTGCGGGTATCGACAAGGATGGAACCTGGTCGTGACGGAGTCCTATTCGAAGTTCATGATGACGGGATCGGTATCAGTGCCGCAGATCTCAAGCGGGTGACTGAGCGATTTTTTCGCTCCGACTCCCGTCGCTCCGCCGCTCCAGGTGCCAGGGGTTCCGGGTTGGGCTTGAGCATCTGCAAATCGGTCGTCGATGGGATCGGCGGCACCATTGAAATTCAGTCGACCCTCGGACTGGGTACCTGCATTCGTGTCTACCTTCCTGCGAAACCTGTCGGTGTCATCGAGAAAACTCATGCCGCAGTCCTTCAATGACGACCAATTGGATCAACTCCTATTCGTCGCCCAGGCAGCCTCTGTCGAAGCTGGACGGAAGATCGAGCAGATGCGAGAGACGGCCAACGTACGGGAAAAGAAAACCCGCGACTTGGTAACCGATGCTGATATCCAGGCACAGGCACTGATCGCCAAGCGACTCCTTGGTCTGTATCCCGAATTTGGCTGGATTGGTGAAGAAGACGGTCGGCGCGTCACCCCGGACCCACAACAACCAACCTGGCTGGTCGATCCTATCGATGGAACCGCCAACTACGCCCACCGACTCCCTGGATACGCCGTCTCCATCGCCCTTGTCCTAGGTGGCAAGACACAGGTCGCCGTCGTCCATGACCCAGTTTCGCAAGAAACCTTTTCTGCCATGCAAGGTTTCCCTGCTACGAAAAATGGCACGGCGATTTCGGTGAGCGGTTGTCAGAGGATGGGAAATGCGTTGATTGCCAGCAGTTTTCCCCCTGGGGTCTCGCGAGACTCCCCAGATGTCCAGCAATTTCTGGAGGTGCTTTCTGCCTCCCAAAGCGTCCGTCGACTCGGTTCCGCCGCGCTCAACCTCTGCCACGTCGCCTGCGGTCGTTTGGATGCCTATTGGACCGCCAGTGTCCAGTCTTGGGATATCGCTGCTGGGGCGTTGATTTGCCAGCAGGCAGGAGCGGTTGTCACGGGCGCGACAGGAGGCTGTTTTTCGGTCTGGGATGCCGATCTGGCAGTGGCCGCCTCCCCGGAACTCCATGCGGAACTTCTGGCCTGCCTAGCGAGATCTCCACGACCTTTTGGAGCCGGTCAGACTCGCACCTGAGCCTCAGGAGTCGGCTCCCCTTCCCCCGATCGGACCAACGGTTCCAGCACCTCGGTCAGAAATTCCTCGACCTGCCGTTCAGCCCGGCCAGTAAATCCGTTCGGATCGGCCAGAGCCCGGATCGGAAGGGAAGCAAACGCAGGATCCCCCTCCAGTCGCTCCAGTAGGTCATTGGCCTTGGCCTCCATCTTCACCCGCTCGGCTGCCGCCTGGCTGTGAACCCGAATCCGCTCGTGGAGATCCTGGCGATCTCCTCCGGCAGCCACACCCGCCATCAGAATTGCCTCTGTGGCCATGAAAGGAAGCTCCTCCATCAGATTTCGTTCCACCGTCCGCCGATAGACGACCAGCCCTTCCACCACGTTCTGGAGAAGGATTAGCGCGGCATCGATCGCCAAAAAGCCTTGGGGAAGCACCAGTCGGCGATTGGCGCTGTCGTCCAGCGTCCGTTCAAACCACTGGACCGCCGCGGTCATCGCCGGACTGCTCTGAAGGCTCATCGTCCAACGCGCCAAGGAACAAATCCGCTCACTCCGCATCGGGTTGCGCTTGTAGGCCATCGCAGAGGATCCGATCTGCTCCTTCTCAAATGGCTCTTCCATCTCCTTGCGACTGGCCAGAAGCCGTAAATCGGTGGCGATCTTGTGAAGGCTTTGGGCGATGCCTGAGAGGAGATCGAGCGTCTGGGCGTCGACTTTCCGAGGGTAGGTCTGCCCCGTCACCGCATAGGGCTCAGCAAAACCCATTCGCTCTGCCACCCGCCGCTCCAACTGCCTCACCTTCCCATGGTCCCCGTCAAATAGCTGAAGAAAGGAGGCCTGCGTGCCGGTAGTGCCCTTGGCGCTTCGCGCCTTCAGCTGACCAAGCCGATGATCCAGCTCCTGGAGGTCCAACACCAGATCGTACGCCCATAACGTCGCCCGCTTGCCGACTGTCGTGGGCTGAGCAGGCTGGAGATGGGTCCAGGCAAGACAGGCCACCCCCTTTTGTTGGTGGGCGAATCGCCCAAGTCCCTTGAGGCAAGCGATCAATCGCCGACGAACCATTTTCATCGCCTCGCGAATCAGAATCAGGTCGGCATTGTCGGTCACGTAGCAACTGGTCGCCCCCCAGTGGATGACCGCGCGAGCCGCTGGGCACTGATCGCCGTAGGCATGGACGTGAGCCATGACGTCGTGACGCTTTTCGCGTTCATAGCGAGCTGCCACGTCGAGGTTCAGTGTGTCGACTGCTACTCGCATCTGCTTGAGGGCCTCATCCGAGATAGGCAACCCCAACCGCTGCTCTTCCTCCGCCAGAATCACCCACAAACGCCGCCACCAACGGGTTCGATTCTCGGTGCTCCACAATGCCATCATCTCCCGCGATGCATACCGCGTGATCAGTGGATTTTCGTAGATGCCGTCCATCGTTTGCTCCCATGCTCCCCACGTGCCAACTGCATTGCGTCGCTGCGATGGCCATGCTGTTGGATCTGCAAAAGCCGTGACACCACAAGCTGTTCCAATCAGCCAGGACCTACCCCCAGAGGCAAAATGATCACCCAGGGACCAGCCGCAAGCGTCACATTGTGGCTTTGCAGAACCAGGTCGTCCATCAGAGATCGCCCGTTTCACCACCACCAGACAGGATAATTCCTCTATATTATCCAGCACGAAAAGAAGGCCTGATCGTTACCCTTCCGCCTCCAAGGGACCTGAGGGGGATTTTTCCATCCCATGCGGGTAGGGGATCTGAAACCTGGATGCCGATGCTAACGAAGGTTCAGACCCGGCCCGAGGGGTGCTGTTTGTCTTGTCAGGAGTTTCGCTCGTGCGTTCAATGATCGCAAGGATTCTCGGTTCGCTGGTGACGCTGGCCTGCTCTCTCGCTTTCGCTCAGCAAGCCACGCCTCCCGATGCAGCGTCCCTTATGCCTGCCCAAACCCAGGCGTTTGTTCGTATTTCGTCGCTGCCTCAGGTGGTGGAACGGTGGAAGGAAACCCAACTGGGGGCCCTCACCGAACTCCCAGGTATGAAAGAGTTCTGGTCCGATCAACGATCGGAAATTGAAAGCCGACTGGCCGAAGCGGGATGGCGGATGAACCT
>JBJSWM010000457.1:0-3420 GCA_046085865.1 Pirellulaceae bacterium | reverse complement strand
ATTGGGCAAGCGAGCCGATGCCGATCCTTCGGCTGCTGCCCTGGCCAAAGACATCGCTCTGATTCGATCGGAGGTCCATCATTGCCGGGACATTCTGGTTCGCATGAAGAGTAGCGCCGGCGAGGCGGCCGCAGAACGGCTGGATCCAGTCACTCCAGATGATCTTTTGCAGCAGTTGCGAATGGGGATTCGCGAACTGGATCGGGTGCGATTCCTGTGGCCTCCTGCTGTGGCGCAGGCCAAGGCGGTGCTACCGGTCCAGGCGCTGGCCGTGGCGCTGCGCAACTTGATCCAAAACGGACTGGATGCCAGCGCCCCAAAAGGTGCGGTCGAAGTGACGTTGCGTACTTCACCGACCGAGTGGCTGCTGACAATCTCCGACTCCGGTCATGGGATGAAGCCAGAGACTCTGGAGCGAATCGGTGACCCCTTCTTCACGACAAAAGAGCCGGGGCACGGGATGGGGCTAGGCATCTTTCTCACCCAGAACGTTCTGCGACGGTTGGGTGGCGAACTGCATTTTGAAAGCAGGATCGGATCTGGAACGCTTGCTACCGTCCGTTTGCCTGTCGCTTGACGAATGCAAGAAGAGTGATCGTATCGTAGCCGCACCGCCAGCTTTGAGGTAACCTGGATGCGGCGAGATGAGCCCCCTGTTGAATCGGCTCTCTGGACCTCAGTCATGCCGTTGGCTTTGTCGGTTCCAAAAGCTGGTTGGTTGACAAGTTAAAGAGCCTCGCCCTGAGCAGTCAGACCGTTGGATGTGACAAACCGTTGGATGTGGATTGCAAGATGGAGTCACTGAGTATTCTTCTGGTGGATGACAGCTTCGTTCTAAGAGACCGATTGGCGTTGGCCTTTGAAGAGCGAGGATTTCGAGTCGAAGTTGCGGGGAATGCGGACGAGGCGTTGCAGCGTTACAAGTTGCGGCCGACCGAACGAGCTGTCATCGACCTTCGGATGCCGGGGCGATCCGGTTTGACCCTCATTCCCGATTTGATCGCGGTGCAGCCCGCTGTCCGCATCGTCATCCTGTCGGGGTTTGGTAGCATCGCAACTGCCATCGAGGCGATCCGTTTGGGGGCGGTCAATTTCCTTCCAAAGCCAGCCGATGCCGATGAGATTCTGCGGGCTTTCGAAACGCCCAAGACCACCGAGTCGGTGGGGGTGGAGGCTTCGGAAGCAGCGATTCCAACCCCAACCTTGGCGCAGGCCGAATGGGAACATATTCACCGCATTCTCGCCGATTGCGAAGGGAACATCTCCGAAGCAGCAAGGCGATTAGGGATCCATCGTCGGTCGCTCCAACGCAAGTTGCGCAAGCAGGCGCCGTAGCATCGCCGGTGCGAACTCGTTTGTGGCTTGCCGAAGGGAGTGATCGGTTCCCCAGTTAGTCGCTTGCCGCGCGAGTCGCCAGGGAAGCGAGCACCCCAAGGTCGATGCTTTCATCCAGCCATTGCAGATGGCCATCTGCGAAGATGGCATGACAGCCGCCAGGATGCATCGACCAGGGCTCGTTGTCATTGCGGCAGTTGACTGCACAGGTGCAACCTTGGATTGCCGTGCAGCCTTCCTGAAGCCCATCGCGACTAGACCCATCCAGGCTGAACGCGCCTTCGCTGTCGGCCCATCCGATTCCCTGGTCGTTGCTGAATCCAGGCTGTCTTTCGCGGAGGCGATAGACCGTGGGACGGCCCGAGGCTTCGACCACTGCAATGGTCGAGGAAGAACCATCCGTCACGTCGCGAAAGCGTGTCTCCGAGTTGCGATGCAGGATGGCAAAGCGGTTGGATGCATCGTATCTGCCGTTCGGAAAAGCTTTCGGCTGGACTCCCTGTAGCGCTTCGTAGTCCGCAACTTCTAGAGGCATACTGAAAACCATCGCGGGCCGTACGCTGTTGGCGATAGCGCTTCTAGTCAGCGGGTTGGAAGGCATCGAAGGGCAACGGAAAACCGGTACGGGCTGGGCAACTACCGTCGCATTCTCAGGCGACCACCAATGGACATCGACTCGGTAAGCAACTGAAAGGCTCTGTGCGTCGAGGTACGGAAGCAGCGCTGCTCGCCAGCCATGCTGAGCTCCCGACGGATTGGCTCGGCTGGCCCGCGTCCAGCCTGAAGCGGGAAAGACTCGGTGAGCCGCTTCAAAACCAAGGAGCCCCAGCCCAACTTGACGCATTTGGTTCGCACACTGCAAGCGTCTAGCCGCTTCGCGAGCCGACTGGATAGCGGGCAAAAGCAAACCAGCCATCAGCGAGACCAAGCCGAGAACGATCATCAGTTCAACAAGACTGAATCCGCACGGCCCCTTGGTCGCAATCCTCCCGGATCTTCTATGGCATGCTCTGCGCACCAAAGTCCTCCGCCGATGATTCCAAGTTCGCTTCCAAGCAGTCTGGGGGCTTCTCCCCAGGATCCTGCCGGCAGATCCTGTGTCTGCTGATATGGATCCAGTGTAATTGCCGATGCTCTTCGTCCCAGAAGAACGTGGAACGAGCCACCGAAAAATCGGCCATCTGCCTTCTGTGGCGTCCCAGGAAAGGTGGCTTGACGAATCGGCGAACCTTGGTGCATAATCGTCGAACCTGAGGGGGATTAGCTCAGTTGGGAGAGCGCTTGCATGGCATGCAAGAGGTCATCGGTTCAAGTCCGTTATCCTCCATTCGCGAAGCGAATAGAGAGTAGTCAGGAGAAAGTAGAGAGTAGAAAGATTCGAGACCTGGAGATCCTCTAGGGCAAACAATCGTTCATCACCAATCCACTTTCTCCTTGTTTACTCGGTCAACTTTCTACTCACTACTCTCTTTCTTGGCAGTGCGAGTAGTCTCCAACCTTGTAGAAACGAGATGGCATTTGCCTTCGAGAAACTGCTCGTATATCAAAAGTCAGTCGACTTTGCAGACCAAGTCTGTGATCTGACTGAGCAGTTTCCGGCTCGTTACAACCATCTGGCGGACCAAGTGAACCGTGCATCGCTTTCAATCGCATCCAACATTGCGGAAGGCAACGGGCGCTTCACGAAACCTGACCGCAAACATTTCTTCGGTATCGCTCGCGGGTCGGTCCAAGAATGTGTGCCGCAGTTGGAACTCGCCCGACGATGAAAGATCGTTTCGGTCGAACTCCACGCGAAGCTAAAAGCGGATCTTGAGGAGATTTCACGAATGCTCAGCGGCTTGATCAATGGACTTGATAGCCGGGAAAGCTGACTCGAGACCCCCCTCTGTGCCAATATGACGTGAGACAACTGCCTTCGCGGAAATTAAGCTACAGGGCGAGGAGTTGTCAGCCATGTCAACAGACAAAGACGGTCCCGAAATGTACCCCACTGAGGTCCCCGAAAAGGCCCAACGACGCCGATTCGATGCCGAATATCGGCTTCGCATTGTGGAGGAAGCTGACAAGTGCACCAAATTCGGC
>JBJSWM010000456.1:0-1021 GCA_046085865.1 Pirellulaceae bacterium | reverse complement strand
CCATCGCTCAAACAACCCAACCCGACACGGCTACTTGCCACGATTTGGCTGCTCATACCAGGAATGCTTCCAGCCACTTTGGATGCCAGTCCGCTGGCAACAACCACGCAGTTGGCTTCCACCTCCTGGACCATGCGACCTCCCTGCACCAGCGCTACGCGGCGGGTGGCATCGCTCTGGCCGACCAGTCTCGCTTCGGTACTCGGCAGCCAGGTGACACCGCAAGCCTTCGCCTGATCGATCAGGACGGTATCCATTGTCCAGCGGGAAATCGCATGCATGGCGGGTCGATGGGGCGCGCCGATAGGCCAACGACCTTCACGCGATCCACATCGCAGTTCCATCGTGTCGACAGGCTTTGCACCAAGTTGACTCAAGTGCATCGCGACACCTAGCCGCTCGAGCAATTCCCAGGCGGAGCGATTCAAGCAGCCTCCGCAGACTTTCGGGCGAGGGAATGATTTGGCATCCACCAGAAGGACCTTCAAACCACTTGTGGCGGCTTCGATTGCACAGCTAGCACCGGCCGGACCCGCGCCGATGACCAGAAGATCCCAGTGGCTTTTCCCTGCCCTGTTCGGCAATGGATGCTCTTCGATGGCGTTCACTCCGACCGCCTCCAGCTCAACAAGATCCTCTGCGGCCAGTGGGGGCTTTCCTCTGCCGCTGGCAAACCCGCAAGCGATACCAACTCCCGTAGTTCCTCTCGCGTGTAAGCGGCTCGCACACTCTGCGGACCATCGGCGTGAACCACAGGGGACCGCGTCAGAATTCGACAGCCGAGGTGCGCCAGAAAGAGACCGAAGGAGCTGCGAAGCAGATCATCGACTAGCATCCACCGGCTGCTCGCTAGCCACATTCGCTGCAACAATCGAATCGATTCCTCTTGTGTCAGATGATGCAGGAACAGCGAACAGAAGACAACATCCCATTGGCCATCGATCTCTTCGGTGAGCACCTCTCGCTGTTCGAATCGTGCGCAGGCATGCTGCTGTCGCGCTAGTTCAGTCGCTGCATCGAC
>JBJSWM010000455.1:0-16433 GCA_046085865.1 Pirellulaceae bacterium | reverse complement strand
GGAACGACGAAGCGGGGAGGGCGAAACAATAGCGTCCGTTGTTGCAGAATGCTCCGCGATCGATTGAGCGGAAAGATAAGGCCCTCCCCGCTCGTTCCTCGCGACCCTCCCAAGGGGAGGGTGAGATCCAACGCACGCCTTGGCGCCGTAGCCCTTGGCCGCATGACTCCATCCCGCCTACTCCGGTCGGACGATGGACACACCCCAAAGAATTGCCGGATAGACCTTTTTTATGAACTCTTACCTTTTGCGAATCCCGATTCGGATTGATCTGGAACCCATTTTTTCTTATGAAATTCCTATCGCTTGCATCAGGAAGATGCTTCAAGAGGCGATCGGTCGATGGGTCAGAGCCTGTCGGGGATTGCAGGACCGGTCGACGGAGCAGGGAAGTGGAGATCGTCATGGAATGGACGCTTCAAAAATTGGCAGAGCTTGTGGGAGGGGTGGTCCCAGGCAATGGTGATCCGCCGATCCATGACGCTCAGCCGCTAGTCGACGCGTTGCCGGGCACCATTACTTTGCTCGACTCCCCTAAGAATCTTGCAACTCTTCAGAGCCGGACTCCTGCGGCGGTGGTGGTTCGGGAGCCTCTGGAATCGGCCCCTTGCGATCAGTTGATCGTTTCGGACCCCTACGCCGCATTCTCCAAAATCGTAGCACTCTTTCGACCCACCCAACTCGTTGCCTCACCTGGGATCGATCGACGCGCCGTGGTGGATGCTTCGGCGACGATTGGCAAGGACTGCTGGATTGCCGCTACAGCGACGGTGGGCCCTGGCTGCGTCGTGGGAGACCGCGTGCGCATTCATCCAGGGGTTCACCTGATGGCCGGTTCCACCGTGGGTGAGGACACCGAACTGTTTCCACACGTGGTTGTCTATCCAGACACGCGCATCGGTGCTCGCGTCCGCGTGCATGCAGGAGCTGTCCTGGGTGCCGATGGCTTCGGGTATGCCACTCGCGGCGGCCAGCATCATCTTTCGGCGCAGCTGGGATACGTGATCATCGAAAACGACGTCGACATCGGTGCCAACACCACGATCGACCGTGGTACCTTCGGTGCGACTCGCATTGGCGAAGGGACGAAGATCGACAACTTGGTGATGATCGCGCACAACTGCAAGATCGGGAAGCACAATCTGATCTGCTCGCAAGTGGGAGTGGCCGGCAGTTCATCAACGGGCGACTATGTCGTGCTGGCTGGTCAGGTTGGGATGAGGGATCACGTTCATATCGGGGACCGCACGGTGGTCTGCGCGCAGGCGGGCGTCGCCGGAGACATCCCTCCCGATTCGATGGTTGGCGGTTCACCTGCCATCCCTCAGAAACATTATCTGCAATCGGTCCTGATGCTCTCGCGCCTCCCTGAAATGCGAGACCAATTGCGGCAACTGACCCATCGACTTGCGGCATGGGAGGCAACCGGAAGCCCTGCGGCAGCAGACGATGGCTCAGAAGGAAAAACATCACCGAGGCGAGCGGCATGAGTGGTGTCCATCCTTTGCGGCTCGCAGATCCAGTGAGAAGCCAAGCGACTTCCGTCGCGCACTTCGGCCCACCGCCTGTTGGCGTCATCGCCGGCTGGGGCAATTATCCCCTGCAGGTGGTTGAAGCCCTCCATCAGCGAGGCGTCCCCGTCGTTGTGGCAGCCTTGCGAGACTGCGCCAGTCCAGAGCTGGCCAGCATGGCCAAGGCCTTTCAGTGGTTTGGCATTTGCAAGGTGGGGGCTCAGCGCCGATGGCTGAAACGCCAAGGTGTCCAGAAGGTGGTGCTGGCCGGAAAGCTATTCAAACACGAAATCCTCTTTCAGCGTTTCGGCTGGATGCGGCACTTGCCCGACCTGGAATGCCTTCAGATCTTCACTCCGCATCTGATTCGAAAGACGTCCGATGCAAGCGACAACTCCCTCCTGGGGGCCGTCGTTCGCCACTTCGAGAAAAAAGGAATGCAGATTGTGCCCGGAACCCATGTGGCCCCTGAACTGCTGGCTCCCCATGGCCTGCTGACACGGCGCAGCCCCTCGTGGCGAGAACTGAAGGATCTGCGGTTCGGCTGGACCATGGCCAAACGAATGGGGGACCTCGATGTCGGCCAAACGGTCACGGTGCGGGATCAGACGGTCCTGGGAGTGGAAGCGATCGAAGGAACCGATGCCTGCCTCGTGCGAACCGGTCAACTTTGCCCGCGAGGCGGATTCAGCATGGTCAAGGTGGCCAAGCCATCTCAGGATGATCGATTTGATCTTCCTACCATCGGACGGCTGACCCTGGAGACCCTCCTCCGCGCCGGTGGCACCGCCCTTGCGATTGAAGCCCACCGCACCATCCTCCTGGAACGTGAAGCCTCTCTGGATTTCGCCAACCAAAACGGAATCGCCATCGTCTCATGGACCGACGCCGACCTGACTGCACCCGTCGCGCACAGCACTGCACCATGATGCACCAGCCTCGTCTGTTTGCTGTGCTAATCATCGCCTGCATGCTGGCTGGTGCCCCACGGCTCTGGTCGCAGAACTCCAGCCTGCAGCGAAAAATAGGACAGCTGCAGTCCATCCCGGACGAAAGGAACCTGCCACCACGCAAGGAGACCAGGGAGCCTCTTCAGCACGCCCCGTGGGTGGATGGCGTGCTTCGCGCCGTCTGCATCCAGTCGCTTGATCGCGGCTGGGCCGTTGGGGATCGGGGCACCATTCTTGCGACCACCGACGGCGGCCGGCAGTGGACGGCGCAAGTCAGCGGTACCTCCCATCCTCTGATGGCTGTCACCTTTCATGACGATCGAACTGGCTGGACTGTGGGAGGTGCGATCGAGGCCCCTCTGAAGATCAGTCGCGGCGTTCTCCTGCGCACTTCCAACGGCGGAAAGACGTGGCAGAGCGTACCGATCCCCACCTTGCCTCGACTCACCGGCATCCAATCGCTGGGCCCAGGCCACTTGATCGCCTGGGGCGATTATTCCACCGTCCACCAAAGCAGTATCTTTGAATCGCTGGATGGTGGCGATCACTGGTCGGTGGCCTGCGTCGGGCTAGGTCATCTCCAACAGGCTCACTGGCGCCATCGCACCCAGGGACTGCTGCTGGACCGCATTGGTCGACTCTTCCACGCCGATCAGACGCGCGAAGTCACTCAGGTGGTCGTGCCTCCTCTCCACGAGCCTCGTCGATGGCACTGCCTTGCCGACAGTGGAACGCGATGGTGGATCGCCGGGGAGCAAGGACTGATTGCCTTCAGCCAAGATGGCTCAGAATGGACTTCGATCGATCGCGATCGTCTACCCAAGGTTTGCGATGCGATCGAGTGGCGAGCCATTCATGCCAACGGTCGTTCGGTGTGGTGCCTGGGGCAGCCGGGAAATGTCTTGATTCACTCCGCTGATCAAGGTTCTACCTGGCATTCTCAGACCCTCCCCATCAGTCTTCCACTGGAAACGATGGCCGGTTGGCAAGGGGACAGGCTGGTGGTCGCCGGCGCTGCTGCCGGAATTGTCGGTAGCCGCAACGGAGGCCAGGCATGGTGGTCCGAGCATGGGGAGAACCGACGTCTTGGGCTGCTGGCCATCACCGCCACCGGCGCCACCGCGCCGCTGGAACTGCTGGCAGAGACCTCGATCGAAACCCCGCTGCGAAGTGCATGGCTGCGGGTCGCTGACGTCGACCGCGCCTCCGCCGCAGCCGCTTGGGCGGATGAATCGGCGACCCAATCGCAAATCGCAAGCTCTCTGGCTCTCGTATGGGCTGGGCATCTAGAAGTTTCATCTGCTCTACCATCGCCCCTCCCTGCCACTTCAGAAACCAGTAACCCCCGGCAGGTCGAACAACTTGCGGCCTGGATCCGAACGCTTCGCCCCCAAGTGCTGGTGGCCGAACAGGAATCGGCAGCGGGCCTGCAGGGCCAAGTCGCCAGTTGGACTCAGGATGCGATGAAACTGGCAGCAGACCCGATGTGGCTGCCTGATCAGGACTCCAATACACTGCTCAATCAACCTTGGCAGATCGCGAAAGTCTTTGCTCCATCGGATCATCCCGGTGGCCTGGCGGTCCCTCAGGAAAAAGCGCTCGCCCACTCGGGACTTCTCCTCTCCCAATTGCTGGCACCGGTCGATCTGCTGGTGCGTCCCGTGGGCGCCAGTGCTCCCTGGAGCACCTACAGCCTGCGCGTCAGCCCAATCTTCTCGGAAGGTTCGCGTCGCAATCTGCTGGGGGGATTGGCGATCGATCCGGCAACCCAGCGAGCTCCCTTTTCGGTAGGGCAGCGATCGGTCGCCCGCCTTGCCGGTGGCATCCAAACCCGCTCCCAGTTGTTGGCCCTGTGCGACCTACCCAACGAATCCTCGGGACGCCAGCCTCGATGGGAAAGCCAGCTGGAATCGATCCTCCAGACAGCTCCTGAGGACCTCCATGGTCGCTGGTTGATGGAACTGGCAGAGCGATGTCGTCAGCGAGGTCAGTGGAATCGCTGGGAAGCGACCCTGGGAAGACTGGTCCGCACCGATCCAAACAGCGGCGTGGCATTCGCCGCCTGGATCGAACTAGCCACTCATGCCAGCAGCGAAGAGCTTGCGTACTGGATCGATCGCCAGTCGGTCGACCAACTAGCCAATCGCAATGCTCCTGCGCCAGTGCGCACCGTCAACCACGACTCCCCATTCCGTAACCAATCCGTATCCGCCACCAATAACAGTTCGATGGCAGTCGATGCGACAGCGCCCACCGACGAGGTAAAAGAGGCGGCCTTTCAGGCTGGCGAGGGTAGTCGCTCCTTACCCGCTCCGTTGCAGATGCCTCCATCCATCCCAAAGGAAAACAAGACCCCAGTGCGTGCTGCGGACTGGAAGGAATCGCGACAGGAAACGGCCAGTCCTGGCGCTACATGGCTGGTGGAACCTCGCGTCATCCCCTGGTCTACCGAGCTGATCTCCAGGACCCATAGCCCCTTCTTTTCCGACCCTCGCGCCGGCATGGCCCGATGGCGTGTCGCGCGATGGCCACAGGGAAAAAGCGAACTGGATACTTCGTCCAACCAAGAAGCGTCGGTCCTTTCCCACACCGCCAGTCCCTTCCAGGATTGGCTGCAGGCGCCCGCGATCGCCGGATGGTACCAGATCGCTCAGCAGGAGACGCAGTGGAGCCAGGGGATCGTGCATCCCCTGGCGATGGTTGCCACCCCCACATCGTTGCCGCCCCAACTGGATGGCCTAGCCGACGATCCATGCTGGAATCTTCCAGGCTCGCGGGATCTGATCTCGGCCGACGGCCAACTCTCCGATCCTCCGATTCAAGTCCGCCTCGCCTACGACGACCAATTCCTCTATGCCTGGATGACTGCTCCCGCACCCTCAGCCAACCTTCTCCCATCCCCGCAACCAACTCTCCAATACGACTCGCTTGCCCCCTCCCTGGATCACTTCACGCTGACTTTGGATATCGACCGCGATTATGCCACCTGCTACCAATTCAAAATCGACTTTCAGGGAAACACCGAAGACCGCTGCTGCAACCTGATCGGATGGAACCCCAAGTGGTTCCGCGCGGTGCACCAGAGCAAAGCGACCTGGTCGGTAGAGCTGGCGATCCCCTGGAGCGAATTGACGGCCAAGCCCCCGGGGCCGCAAGATGCTTGGGCGGCCCACGCCATGCTGACTCTTCCAAGCGGAAAAACATGGCACAACGGCCGGATTGCAAGCGAATCGTTCCAGCCCCATGCCATGCGTCTGCTGCACTTTGGACCCAAGGAAGAAAAATGATCTTGAGCCACCGGGAAGTAGTTGGTACACGCTTGCGTTGACCCCAGCGAAACGTCGCTCAACCAGTCCCGGATGACACCGGTCGGCTTAGGGGTCCTGCACCCCAAGGTCTCTCGATCCCAGGCTGGAGGTAGAAGGTGAAGCTGACGTCGCTGCGATCGCGTTCGCGCCATCTCGCTCGCCATCGCACCATGGCCAGCCAACTCCGACCGCTTTGCCTACTGCTGGTCGCAATTGGCCTAAGCGGTTGCCAATCTCAAACGCCGATGACCGGTCCCTTGACGCAGCAGACTTGGCCTACGCCGACTTGGCCAACCGCTTCCTGGTGGAACCCCAATCCCATGGGCACAAATCCCATGGGCGCCAGTCCTATGCCCACCGGTCCCAGCGCACCGTCGTCCTCCCCGGCCCTCGCGCAAAATCCCACCGCCGGCCTGCCTCCCACCGCGCCCAGTCCAGGGCTGTCCGTTCCCGCATCCAATGATCCCAATGCGACGATCGTCGCTCAAGCCAACAGCCAGATCCAAGAACTGGAACGGCGCCTCCGGCTACTCGATGACAACAACCGACAGCTCACCAATCAACTGGCGCAATCGCAGCAGCAGATGCAGCTGCAGCGCGATCGAGCCAACTTGATGACCAAGCAGCTTCAAGATCTCAGCGGCCAGCTGGCTCAGGCACAGATCGGACAAATCGAAGCCAGCCGTCAATCGCAGGAGCTGAAGGAATCGATCCAAAAGCGTAGCAGTGCGATCCTGACAGCCAACCAGTCGCAAAATCGCAGCTCCGAACCAACTCCCTCGGACTTCACCGCCAATCGATCCAGCGCTCAGCCCTCGGAAGCGCCTTCAAGGCTCGGTCCGCTTTCTTCGGGCGCCGTCGGCCAGCGGATGACGATTCCTGCCGACCAGCTATTCCTCCCCGGCACCACGCAATGGGCCCCAAGCGCCGCAGGCGTGCTCGATCGCCTCACCGAGACGATTCGCCAGTCCTATCCTCGACAGCGCATCTCCATCGAAGGGCACACCGATGCCGCTCCGCTACCTCCGGGGTCCTACTCCACCCCCTACCAGCTTTCCGCCGCTCAAAGCATGGCGGTCCTGGAGTATCTAGTGCGACGCAGCCAGCTTCCCGCTAGCCAATTCCAGTCGCTCGCCTTCGGCGACAGTCGCCCTGTAGGAAGCCAGCAAACCAACGAGGGCCGAGCCGCCAATCGACGATTGGACATCGTCGTCGCCACGGAAGGCTACTGATGCCACGTTGGTCATCGATGCGGCATCATTCTCGGCTCGATGACTCTCCTCCAAGGCAAATCTGCCGACCAGACCCCTACTGTTTTTTGGCGCCGTCATCCGTGCTCCGCCATAGGTATCTCAGCACGACGAGAATCGCTGCCAGGAAAACGGCAAGCATCAGGAAATCTCCAGGGGCTCTCGCATGCGTCGCGAAAAAGATCAGTCCAACGGCGCCGAGGACTGCAAAGAGTTTCAAGATCCAGCGAGGCACCCCGCGACCCTGCCAAAGCGATCTCGCCAAGGCGCTCAGCACGATCGCAAGAGATACGGCGAGGACAAGTAAAGCGGCAGCTTGAATGCGATCGCGAGTGTTGACCACGCCCCAGAAGGCGATGAGTGCGCCCAACCAAGACAGGGATGCGAGTGCAGCTACCAATAATACAGAAAGTGACTGAAGTCGATCACCTGGCATTGAGGCCGGTGTCGACTCTACCTCCTCCTGAAAGCGCCACTCCGGCTCTCCATTCAAGATGCGACTCCACTATTTCCAAAAACCAATCCCATCGATGGCCAGAACGATTCCAGCTCAATCAGCTTCAAGACTACGGTGAGCTTCGCTGAGGCCCTTTCCATAGAATGGGCAACGCCTGCAGCATCATCAGGCTTGGCCCGATCAGCATCCACAGATCCCCAATCCCTTTAGCCTGCATCGCCAGCGTGACGAAAAGAAGAAGACCTGCCAGCGCGCACAATCGCATGATCCAGCGAGGCACCCCGCGACCCTGCCAAAGCGACCAAGCAAGTGCTGTCAGAAAGCTTGCGATCGACCCGATTACCCCCACGACCAAAGCTGGCTTCTTGGGGTCTGGGTCGGTAAAGACCGCCCAAAAAGCCGGCAGCGCAACCAACCATAGGACGACAGCGAACAGGCCAACGATGATGCCAACAAACCTCTGGAGCCGATCGACCTTTGGCACCGGTGGGTCATTCCAGGCTTCAGGACCAAAACGCTCTTTGAAATCAGTGTTCACGAAGCATTCTCCTGTGGGATACGGTGAATCGACTGTTGAAATAGCAGAGCGGTGGTTGGCGGAACCCTCGGTTGCGAATCTCTCCTCGGCCCCGATTCCACACCATCATCACCAAGACATCTCGGGACAGACGATCGGTCACCCATCCAGTTCTTGATGCAACAGTTTCAGGTCTCCTGCTCGATCCCGCTGTTGGTGGCAAATCTTTGCCACCCTGACGCGATGGATCCAATTTCAACTTCAAATACTGCGTCGGCGATTGCCGCGGCGACCGCATGAACGCGCCTAAGGACTGGGCTGCTTGTCGACTTGGGCCGGTCGCCGTACGGCTTCGATCCATAAGCTAACGGCATGCCCCAGCACCAGCAGGAAGCAGCTGATCAGGAAGATGGTGGCAGCGGTGCAGAGCCCTCCCTGCAGGAGGGTGGCCCACTGGCGATCTTTCCATCCGGATACGATCAGCGACCAGAACCTTCCGGAAATCATCTGCGTGGATGCGGTCAACGTCGTTGTCGCCACCCAGGCCAACGGAATCAACGTCACCCACCCGTAGCGGCCCCTGCCTTCCTGAAACAGCCATGTGGTGACGGTTGTCAGCGCCAAGGCAGCAAGCAGTTGGTTGGCGATGCCGAACATCGGCCAGATCGTATCGATCGAACCGGTCCAGATCAGCCCGCCCCAGCCGATGGTCACCACGGCCGTTGCCAGGATCACACCAGGCATCCAGTCCATCCGCTCAAATCTTCGATCCACCTTGGCCAGCAGTTCCTGGAGTAGAAAGCGAGCGATGCGGGTTCCAGTATCGATCGTCGTCAGGATGAACAGTGCTTCGAACATGATCGCAAAGTGATACCAGTATTTGATCCACCCATCGCTCTCCAGCTGCGGCACGATGCGCTGGATCGCCTGCGTCATCACCTGCGCCATACCGACAGCCAGCGTCACCGCCCCACCTGTTCGTCCACGCAGCGATTCGCCTCCGACTTGCTGTTCGATCTCCGCCAGCCGATCCTGATTGGCATTCATCTTCTGCAGTGTCTCCGCGTACTGCTCCACCTTCGCCAGATCGATGTTGATCGCCCAGTAGTCCGATTGCGGCAATGCGGCAGCCGCCAGCAGGGCTACCACACCCACCAGACCTTCCAGCAACATCGCTCCGTAGCCGATCGGTCGGATGTCGCTTTCCCGTCCGATCATTTTGGGCGTCGTTCCAGAGGAGACTAGGCTGTGAAATCCGGAGATCGCTCCGCACATCACGCAGATGAAAACGAAGGGAAAAATCGCACCTTGAAACAGCGGCCCGCCCCCCCCAGCAAAATGTTCGTTCACTGCGGGGGCTTCCATCTTCGGATTGGCCACGACGATCCCCACCACAAGCAGTGCGATCGTTCCGATCTTCAGGAAGCTGGAAAGGTAGTCTCGAGGGCACAGCAGCACCCAGACGGGAAGAACCGACGCGATGAAGCCATACGCGCAGAGCGCGAAAATAGTCTGGCCTCGCGTGAGGCTGAAGAAAGGTTCCAGCGGGGATCCTGGAATGCCGTGTCCCAGCAGCGTGGCTC
The DNA here is from genome assembly GCA_046085865.1 of Pirellulaceae bacterium. Taxonomy (GTDB): domain Bacteria; phylum Planctomycetota; class Planctomycetia; order Pirellulales; family Pirellulaceae; genus JBEISR01. The sequence continues at coordinate 6,857 of JBJSWM010000455.1, read as the reverse complement.
CCAAAACGGCGGCGGCCCCCAGCAACGAAGCTTCCAGAACCTTCCCTTTGCGAAAACGATACATGTACCATCCGACGAACAGAGCGATAGGAACGGTGCAGGAGATCGTGAAGGTACCCCAACTGCTACCCCGCACCAGTTCCTTGGTACCGGCCTGAGTGACCCACTGGTTGGGATCGTTAGAAGTCGTCTGCGAAACAGCTTTCTCGGTCGATCTCAGAGTGAACGCCTCACTCCTCTTCAGGCTTTTGCCACCTGGATAGATGACTTCGGTCCCCTTGGGAAAGTGGATCTTTGTGCCACCTGCGATCTCCTCGACTTGGATGGGCGATGTGGCCACCATTCTCGTCCCCGGTGCCAGACGGATTTCCTCGCCCCCCAGCGCCTTGACCACCACCAGCCCCAGCCCCGACAGCGCGATGACGACGATGAAGAGAATCGCAATCGCCGCAAAGATGCCAGGCGACGTCCCCAGCATGCGGCGAATCAACTCGGCCAGCGATTTGCCGTCATGGCGCACGCTGGCGGCCAGAACCAGCATGTCCTGCACCGCTCCTGCCAGACAGACCCCGATCACCAGCCAGATCAAACCAGGCATGAATCCATACTGAATCGCAAGCACAGGACCAATCAGCGGACCGGCACCCGAGATGGCGGCGAAATGATGACCGAAGAGAACCCAGCGATGAGTCGGATGATAATTCTGCCCGTCATTTCTGCTGACCGCCGGAGTCACACGGGAATCGTCCAGCATGGCGACTCGAGCTGCCAGAAAGGCGCTGTAGAAGCGATACGCGATCGCCATGGCAGCCAGAGCTCCAAGGATCAACGGCAAGGCATGCATAGAGGATTCCATCCGAGAGAAAAAGATTTCAGAACTCCATCGACTCCTCAGGCAGATCGATGCCACGCTATCCATCTTGCACGATTCATCCTAGCCCATGCCAACATCCGGCTCCACCATCGCACCCACAAGGCACTGGTTACGACGCCCCGAAAGTAGTCATCGACTTGCGCCTCCTCAGCCGAATCCCTTAGCCAATCCTCTTCCATCCGCAACGATCCTAAAGAAGTTAGCTGCTGAAACGAAACGACTCAGTGGCCTGAGGACACGGGACTCGGGCGATCTGCCTGGTGGAGGGTAAGCATCCGGAAAGCGATCGCAAACAGGGTGGCTCGCACCGTCAGATCGGCCAGCATCGCATACCACGCACCCTGCACTCCCTGTCCCTGCAACGGATGCAACCAGGCAGGTCCAACGAACGGTCCTGCTGCATCGGTCGCGATCAGATAGGTTAGTGGAATACGTACGATCAGGAAGCTGAAGAGCGAGATCCAAAGCGGTATTTTCGTCTTTCCTGCACCACGCATGGCAGCTGCCAAAACCTGGATCACCGCCAGGCAGGGAAGCCCCCAAGCGACTGTCCGCAACAAGCCCGCGGAGATCTGTTTGGTCTGAGGATGTCCGGGCCCGACAAGCGATCCAGCCAGCAGATCGGAGAAAAGAAGGAATATCAGGCTGACCAGCACCATCATCGCCATCGCACCCAAAAGAATGCGCCATGTCGTCCTTTGGGCGCGGTCGATCTGCCCAGCACCAAGCAACTGCCCAACCAGCGTCATCGTTGCGATCGAGAAAGCTTGACAAGGCAGATAGGCGATCGCTTCGATCCGGATCGCCAGTCCATGGGAAGCGGAGGCGAGGGTGCCCAGACGATTGATCAAAGCGACAAACCACAGCTGGCATCCCACCGTCAACATCATATCGATACCACCGGGGATTCCGATCGCCAACACGTCTCGAATGGGCCTCCCATCTCGATCGACGGCGAGCGGATTCCACCGCAGCCCACGCCAACCCTGGATCAGCAGTCCGGCGATGACCAGACCTCCCAGCAAGTACCCGATCGCAGTCCCCAGCACGACCCCGTGCCAACCGAGGTTAGGAAATCCCGGGACCCCAGCGACAAGCAGATAGCTGACCGACGCATTGATGAGGTTCACACCACTGTAGATCCAAAGACCTGTTGAGGTATCTCCAGCACCTCTCAGCAAGGCATTTCCCACTTGCAAAATCGCCATGGCAGGAAGCACCCAGAGCATCATGGCGATGTACTGTTGTGCTGCGACCGATGCGACTCCCTGAAGCCCCAGCAATCGGACCAGTGGCTCAAGGTAAATGGCACCAAGAAGGGCGATGCCGACTCCGGCCAGTAGAGCCACCCCAAGCACTTGCTGAGTGGTGCGGCGCGCATCATCCCACTGCTGGGCACCAATCAGCTGAGCCATACGAGCGGTGGCACCAATCGATAAGGTGGCAAACAGCGAAGAGACACCCCACAGCAGATAGGCTGCCATCCCTGCCGCAGCCAGATGCCCGTCGCTCAAGAAATGACCGGTCAAATAGGTATCGACAAAGCCGACCAGAAGAGCCAACAGCTGTTCGATCAGTACGGGAAGCCCCAGTCGTCTCAGTGCGCTAGGCAGCGATAGGTCGACCAGACGGCCGCGCGCCAACTCCGACCCGCCAGTCGCCTCCGACCCGGGCGATTCCATGCCAACCTCGGGGCGTTCACTCAAAGAAAGGACTTCTTTCTTGATGGAGATAATGGAATGCGAAACGATGGCTTCGCGCAAGCCGCGAAGGTGTTTCAGCAAGGCAACCAAAGGGTCGACGGTTTCTTACTATACTGTGGTTTAAGATGAACTGTGGGTTCCGATGATCCTCCTTCCCCTCGACGAGAAACGGTCTGGATGTCATGGCTCAGCTGGATTCACCCCTCCCCTCCGATTCGGGTTCAACGAAGGTTCCTGCGACGTTTCCTTCGAATACGATGGAAGAGCGATTTCTTCAGGGACCGCACTCCCGGTGGGAGGAGCTGAAAGTCGCTTTCCACGTCTTCTCGGAAATGATCTCTGGATTCCGATCGCTTCATTTTATCGGTCCCAGCGTCACTGTCTTCGGATCGGCTCGATTCCCAGAAACCCATCCTTACTACGATTTCGCTCGCCAGATGGGACGCGCGTTGGCCAGATCGGGATTCACCGTCATGACCGGAGGTGGCCCGGGAATCATGGAGGCCGCCAATCGTGGCGCGAAGGATGCCAACGGGCGCAGCGTCGGCTGCAATATTGTCCTTCCCAAGGAACAGAACCCCAATCCTTACCTAGATACCTTCGTCGACTTCGATTTCTTTTTCGTTCGCAAGTTCATGCTGGCCAAGTACTCGGTAGCCTTCGTCGCCATGCCGGGCGGTTACGGCACTCTGGATGAACTGTTTGAAGTCGCCACCCTGGTACAGACCGGCAAGATGCATGATTTTCCCGTCGTGTTGATGGGAAAAACCTACTGGGATCCGCTGATCGATTTTCTGCGCGGAAGATTGCTGGAGTACCGAATGATCGACCCAATCGATCTGGAACGCATGATGATCAGCGATGACCCTCAGGAGGTGTGCGCCTACATCGAACAGACTGCGACGCAGCGATTCGGATACCGGAAAGGTGTATGGAAGCCCCGATGGTGGTTAGGCGAAAAAGATCCGTTTGCTCGCCGTAATGGCAATGGGCGAAACGGCTCCTGAAAAAAGCTCTGCGTGTCGACTTGCTTCCCTTCTCCCACCCGAATTGGACCTCAGGCGGCGCGCCGCAACATCGATCCTCCCGTGGCTCGCGGTCGCGATCGACGGGGAATGGTTCGCCGATCGATCGCTGGACCTATCGGGGCCTCTTCTGGCAACTTCTGGGAAAGTGATAGCGGCGATTTGTCTTGCTGAGGCAACACCAAGTTTACTTCAGTGGCCTTGGCGTGGTCTTGCAGCACCTGCACGTACTCGGCCCCAAGGAAGAAAATAGAGACTCCGTAGTAGCACCATAGCAGCAATGCGATGAAGGAACCAATGGCTCCATAAGCAGTCGTGTATCGCATCCCGATCCAAACCGCCTCCAGAACCATTCTCCCCATTTCCCAGATCAGGGCTGCCAGCAAGCCGCCTCGGATGGCATCCAGCCATCCAACCGACTTTCGAGGCAACCAACGATAGGCGCAGGCAAATAGCAACGAGGTCGCAAGGTACGTATTGAGTACGCCCCCCATCGATCCAAGATGAGTCCAGTGGGGGAGCGTGGCGCTGGTCACCGACTGCACCTGAACCCAGAGTGTATTGAAGAGAAAAAGTCCGACCACCATCCCTCCCAGAGACACCAGCATCAGAAAGGCCCCAAGGCGATCTCGAAAGACCCGACTGGCGGTGCCTCGAAGGTCGGTGCTGCGACGAGGCGGAATCCGCCAGATGCGGTCCATCCCCCGATCCAATTGCGCAAAGACGCCTATGGCTGCCATGATCGTTGCCAACAGCCCCGTTGGGCCGGTGATCACCGAATGGTTTCGCAGATGCACCAACACATCCCGCACCTGCCGCTCGACATCCTCCGACATGTGCATCGCAGCCAGTTCCAGCAGGTATTTCTCTGCATCGCTGCCCATTCGCGTGAACTGTAGGAACAACCCCATCCCCGCAGTCAGCAGCAGCAGCAGCGGAAAAAGCGAAAGAGCCAAGTAATAGGCAACTGCTGCCGCCATGGAACCTGCGTCGTCCTCTGACCAACGCCTAGCCGCGGCCGCTACGTTGGGGAATAATTGCCGAAGCCAACGAGTCATCGGTCTGGGCAGTGTTTCGTCCAGCATGCCATCCAGCTTTTGTGCGACGACGTCCAACTGGCCAGCCGCTGCCGCGCAGGCCTCAGTCACACGACGGCTAGCTCGCTGGTTCACCGAACTCCTCTCCATCCCTGTTCCCTCCATCGGATCAACCACCGACAACCCTATGGACCGGCCAACGCTTCGACTCACAGCCCCCGATTTCGATCGCATTGCCCAGATTTGGTCGCAGGGTGGCACCGTCGCGTTCCCGACTGAAACGGTCTTCGGTTTGGGAGCCAATGCGCTCGATCCGTCGGCAGTCAACAAGATCTTTCAGGCCAAAGGAAGACCCAGCGACAACCCACTGATCGTGCATGTAGCAGCGATGGACCAAGTACATCAACTGACGCGAAGCATCCCCACTTCCGCAATCGAACTCTGGGAGAAATTCGGCCCCAGCCCGATGACGCTGGTGCTTCCCAAATCCGATCGGATCGCCGATTGCGTGACTGCTGGACTCCCTTCGGTCGGGATCCGGATCCCCTCCCACCCAATCGCTCGGAAGCTGCTGCAACATGCTCGTCTGCCCATCGCTGCCCCCAGTGCCAATCGCTCCGGCACTCCCAGCGCCACCACCTGGCAAGCCGTGCTGGAGGATTTGGATGGAAAAATCGATGCCATCGTGTGCGAGGAAGGCTGCTGCCATGGAATCGAAAGCACCGTCATCGATTTGACTGGAGATCGTCCCGCAATTCTTCGCCCGGGTTCCATCACCTGGGAGATGATTGCCCAGGTACTGCCCAACCTGATGCCACTGGTCACACCCCAATCCAATCGATCGCACCTCCCACAGACAGCCTCCCAACCGCTCCCCTCGCCAGGGCTCCGCCATCCCCATTACCAACCTCAAGCGAAAGTGGAGATCCAGAGTGAACCGTGGCTCCATACGCCCAGTCCTCAAGGCCCAGTGGCCTACATTGGATTGACCCAATGGCCCCCGTGTGTCCACGGCCCGACACTCCAGCAAACGCATCCCTCTGTCGACTCCTACGCCAAGGGTCTCTACGAGTTTTTTCGCCAAGCCGATCGGTCTGGCTGTCAGACGATCGTCTGCCAATCGGTTGATCCAACAGGTGTCGGATGGGCATTGATGGATCGGTTGCGGCGAGCGGCGGACCGCTCTGCGTGAAGTGAATTCATCGACTTCCCTGCAAGGAACCAGTCGCAGCAGGTGCTACGACCGAAGGCATCGATGCAGGCACCGCCGAGGCCGCTGGGCTGACCGAAGGGCTTGCCATCCATGGCTGAATCGCTTGGTATACCTGCCGCCCCTGTTGAACCATCGAACTGCCCTGGATTTGCTCCAGCAACTGCCGGGCAGGCTGAAGATTGGGGTCCAGTTGCAAAGCTTTCTGCAAAGAGTCCTGAGATCCAGCGAGGTCCTGTCGCGAAAAATGCAGGTAAGCAATTTGGTAGTGCGCCATCGCAGGCGATTCTCCCTGCCCGACTACCTCCAATGCCTCCGCATCCTTTCCCTCTGCCAGTAAGAGACCCGCAATCCCAATGCGACTCTCCCGGTTCTGTGGATCCAGCAGCAGCGCCTTGCGGTACGACTCCAACGCCTGCGGCGACTGCCCCGATGCCTTTTGGCACTCGGCAAGTTCCCAGATCAGACGGACGTCGGCGGGACTAGCCGCACTGGCTCTCTGGTAGTAATCGATCGCCTTGACACATTCGTCCTGTCGCTTGTGAAGCCGTGCTAGACTGGCCAACGCCGCAGCGTGATTTGGATCTGCCACCAACGCTTTGCTGTAGAAATCCAGAGCTTTGGCATATTGGCCGGAGGATTCGTAAAGCTGCCCTTGTGCCACATAAAGCTCGGGCCCTAGGTTGCCGCTGGCTTCCACAGACCCCTCTGCCGACGTAGCTTCGGGCGTGATCGCGCGCGAAAGGCTCTGCTTGGCCTTCCCATACGCCGACTGCACCACCGTTCCCAAACTGGCAGCCTGCCCCTTGACCCCATCAGCGGTCCTGCTGGCTGTCGCCATCCACCCCTTTGGACCGGTCTGTGTTACCGACTGGTCCTTGGTACCCGGTAGCGAACAACCAACGAAACAACCAATCCACAGCATGGATGCCAGCAAGCGTTTCATCAGCTCGTGTTCCTCGATGCTCAACCCAACAGGGACGATGGCTTCCCGGAGAGCAACCCTTG
>JBJSWM010000454.1:0-1559 GCA_046085865.1 Pirellulaceae bacterium | reverse complement strand
CGAGGCCCGGCGCGCGTTCGCGGGAAAAATCGTTTCCCAGCCGCGCAACTACATCGCACAGCCGACGATTCAGCTGTCGCGCGTCCCCACGCTGATCGGCGACCATTTCGAAGGCCGCCACGTCGATCTCCGGCCCTACATTCTCTACGACGGTCAGGAGGTTTTCGTCCTGCCAGGCGGCCTGACGCGCGTCGCACTTCGCAAGGGATCCTTGGTCGTCAATTCGTCTCAAGGGGGTGGCAGTAAAGACACCTGGGTGATCGCTGCCCCGGTGCGAAAGGGAGCGGGTTCATGATCATCGTGTTGCTTTCGTACTCCCCGCTACGCCCAATCGTGCCTTCCAGGGGGAACCTCGTGTCATGCTGAGCCGTGTTGCGGATTCGATCTACTGGATGTGTCGTTACATCGAACGGGCCGAGAACTTGGCTCGCTTCATCGAGGTGACGTTTTCGACGCTGCTGGGGACGGCTGCCAATGAAAAGCAATCGTGGAGCCCCCTGATCAGCACCACCGGTGATCTGCAGTGGTTCCAAAGCCGATACGGAGAGGCGACCCGGGAACAGGTGGTCTATTTTCTCACGTTCGATCCGGAGTATCCCAATTCGATTCTCTCGTGTGTGACCGCTGCAAGAGAGAATGGACGGAGCATCCGCGAAGCTCTTCCCACCCAGGTCTGGGAACAGCTCAATCAGTTCTACCAGCGCACCTTGCAACTGTCTCGCCAGCCCGATGCGTTGTGGCAGAGCCCACTCGATTTTTACCACGAAATCAAACTCTCCAGCCACCTCTTCAAAGGGCTGATGGATGGTTCGATGAGCCATGGAGAGGGATGGCACTTTGCAAGGATGGGGCGCTACCTGGAGCAAGCGGACAAGACGACGCGGATGGTCGATGTTCAGTACTATCGCCTGCAACCGATTCGCGATGCCATGGGATCCCCTGTCGATGACCTCCAGTGGTCTGCGCTGCTGCACAGCCTCAGCGGTTTGGAGATGTATCGGCAGAAGTACCACCAGATTCTACCTGTGCGCGTCGTCGATTTCCTCATGCTCGATCGCGCCTTCCCCAGCTCGGTCATGCACTGCATCGATCAAGCCAACATCTCACTGCATGCCATCAGCGGTTGCCCAGTCGATTCGTTCTGCAACTTGGCGGAACAGCGGCTGGGTCGTCTTCGCAGCCAACTGGCATTCATGCGGGTGGACGAAATCCTGCAACAGGGACTGCACGCATTCATCGCGGAACTCCAGAACCGAATCAATGCGGTCGATGATGCAGTCTTTCAGGATTTCATCGCGATCAGCGGTGCTCCAGCCACCGAAGAAACGCCTTCCATGGAAGAGAAGATGCGAACCGCCAACACCTGAGGTTTGGTCCATCCGGCAATTCATCCTTCCAGCCGACCGGAGTCGGTGGGATGGAGTCGGTGGGGCGAGAGCTACCGAAACAAACCGTGCGAGGGATCTCACCCTCCCCATGGGTTGCAAGGCTTGCGATGGATCTCACCCTCCCCTCTGGAGGGTCGCGAGGAACGAGCGGGGAGGGCTTTCTCTTTCAGG
>JBJSWM010000453.1:0-981 GCA_046085865.1 Pirellulaceae bacterium | reverse complement strand
TAGGCGCTGTTCCAATACAGATCGACGGCAAAGCCGTTCTCCCCGCAATAGCTGTACTCATTGCTCAGTGGAACCGTCGGGCCCATCGGAGGCTTGGTCAGACCGGTCACAAAATCTGGCTGAAAAGCCCACGCCACCTGTTCGGCGTTGGGCATCGCTTTCAAATCGACTCCAGGGCCAGGCGCCTGAAAACTACGATCGCGGTTCGCGAAAAGAATCACGGACAAGCGGAACTGGTTGTTGACGATGTTTCCCGCTTGCTCCAGAGGGGCCAGAGTCGCCATCCAGGAGATCCCCTGGGAACTGGCGACCTGCATCAGGTTTTCGCCCTGCGCCATGCCGCTTCCTTGCGTGAAGTAACCACGGATCCCCTTGAGACTGCGGTCGCCGCTGCTGAGTGGGTTCGTGACGTCATCGGTCGATGCAAAGAGGCTTTCAGCAAATCTCGCCCGGGCCGGAATGTACGGGGCAAAAGGACTGGCCGCATAGGTAATCCGTGTCATGCGAGGTGGCGCACCAGCGTCAACCTGAAGTACGGTCGGATGCGTTACGATTTCATTGGATCGGTCGACCGTAGCGTTCGCCAAGTTGACTCCATCGACCGGATTGAAACGCTCATGGTAGTGGGGAAATCTCGACCTTCTATACGGAAAATCGGCGCTGGTGGAATCCTGCACGAAGGGAACTGGTGGTGTGCTGGCAGTTGCGGGTTCAAACGGCTGACTGGCCCAGAAGAGCGGGTCGATGCAGTAGCCTCGCCGGCTGGCGTAGGCGCGCGACAAGGGAATCGCAACGGTGTTAGCGACTCCGCCGTTGATCGCCTGCGAGGCTACCCAGGTCGCATCTTCATCGATCAGGCTCTCAAAGCTCCCATAAGCAGTAAACTGCCGGCCGGTCGGGTGGTTTGGATCATCCCTTGCGATCAGCCAGGGGCGATCGGTGGAAGGGACGTGCAGGTTGGCGGCTTCGATGGAGCGATAG
>JBJSWM010000452.1:0-11681 GCA_046085865.1 Pirellulaceae bacterium | reverse complement strand
TCAATGTTCTGTTCGTGTGGTCTCGGGAACGCAATCCGAAGTATCCTTTCCCCTATTTTCGGCTTGCGATTACGACGCTTGCCGATCGCCGCGGAGTGAATCTCTAGAGATCGACACCGACTCCGTCGAACTTTTTGCACTTCGCCCATTCCTCCACTGCTCAGGTTCGTTGACATTCGGGCAAATTTTTTCAAGCTGCCCGCGACGCCATCCGATCGATTCAGTGGCTGCGAGGTCCGCCAAAAGGGATTTTGGAGCGATCGCATTGGCCGGTGCCACTGCAGAGCCGACAGCCTTCACTTCGGTCCCCCGTCCCGTTACATCGCGGACACGTCGACTTCTTGTTTGTCAGACCGATTCCGTCGGTGATCAGCGTCCAGATACCAGCGTCCCCTTGGGCATAGTACCAGCCTCGCCCCTCGCATGTCTGACACTGCCGGCAAACACCGCTTCCCAAGCATTGGGGGCAGGTCACCATCGATTGATTCTCCATACTAGCAGACGAAAGGAATTCGAATCTTGAGACGAATTTGAGTCGCTATCGGGCCTGTCCATGAGGGTGCCTTGTACCGCAGGCGCTACATCGTGGCTCCATGGCAACGTAGCTTTCTAGGCAATAGGGGTCGCAGAACGATCGGCGTGTGCAGCAATTCAAATGGACTGCGGTTCCCGGACAGATGGTATTGCGGCAATGAAGGCACTTGGTCAATCCCTTCAATAATCCGGTAGCACTCAAGATGAATTTCGAAACGACGTAGGTAAACGGGTCCATGGCAGCTCCAAGAGCGGGGAAAAGTGCTTTGCATCTTGACTTCCATTTCTGTCGCCGCTTCAGTCGCGTAACAGGTTGGATCTATCGGACTCTGGAACAGGCCTCTCTCAAAGTCCTGCCAACGTCACTGCGATTGGCGACAATTACCGGAGGACCAAATACAACGAGTCATCGCTGTCGCAGGTGTGGAAAAAGGCAGCCACATGGCGATTGCTCGGTGGCTGCTCTCTGTCCACATCCTTGGGAAGAAGTCAAAACGTCAGCCGTCGCGCACGAGTTCTCCTGCAAATGTCGCTTTCTTCATCGAGGTCTTTGGTCCTGACGATGCTCACGGCGGATTCTCAAACACCCGAGAACCGATAGCAGCACCATCGCCGTCCCCGATGCTGGCTCGGGAACCGCTCCTGTCGGCTGAGCGGAGATCACGGCAGCCAGCCCGACGCCGTCACCACCCCAGTTGCCTTGAGCGCCAACGGCGAACTCCAGAAAGTTGCCGGCCGCGAGGGTAACAACTTGGTCGAAAGAGACTGAATTGACGACACTGGCAGCGATCGCGCTGGTAAAAATCGCGGTTGTGTTCTGATAGATCGTCACATCCGAAGTGGCGCTGGTTGCATTTTGAAATCGCCCTGCAACACGCCAAGCTCCCGAGCTTGGCGCGGTCCACCGCACCACCGATGGGGTTAGATTCTCGGCTGGATGCATCACGAGAAGATCGGTCGTCCACTGGTTGGATGGCGGCAACGGACCACCAGAAACATTCTTCGCCACATACGGAAAATTCCCATAGATTGTCGAGAAGCTGCCTCGCCAAGTCTGAACACTGGCATCGCTATAGGGATTGGTCAGGAAAATCGATGAATTGACTCCCTGGCGATAGCTCCAAACTCCATTGACGTTCTGGTAATCCGCGAGAGAAAAATCATCGACCGCGCTGTAGACAGCTCCTTGGAGCCGCGGGAGTGTGGCGAAACTTGTCACAATTCCGATCAGCAAAGAGAGAAATTTCCATCGCCAACACGATCTGAAACACTTCATCATGAGATCGACCCCTTTCAGGAAAACGTTTGATCCTTGGGAACCGGAACGATATTCTCAAAGCCCAGGCGGAGAGGACGTCCATACCAAGTACGACAGGGATCGACACCCATTTGAAAATTTGGGCCGGATGAAGGAGCCATAGGGCCGTGCGAAAGCCAACCGCAACTCCGAATTTCAATCGGACCACCAGTGTCCTATTGCTGGAAAAAATTCAGCGATGGGATGATCGCGAGGCGTGGGAGGAGTTCTTCTTGCGGTATCATCCGATGCTGATGCGATGGACTGAAGCGCAGGTGCGCGACCGGGGCGACGCGGCGGAACTGGTTCAACTGATCTGGTTTGACCTCGTACGTCGCATCCAGAAATTTTCCTACAACCCCCGACGCTCCTTCCGTGGATGGCTGTGGCGGGTCCATCGCAATCGGATGCTCGACTTCTTCAAGGTGCGGCAACGTTATGAACGACACCTGAGGCACTTCGCGCTTCAGCAGCAGGGCGATCTCCCGAGAAACGCCGCCCCCCCCACCATCGACAGCAGCTGCCACTCCCTCGCCAAATCCGATCGCCGCGTTCAGGAACTCGATCGCTTGATTGGTATCCAGGACCAAGTCAAACAGAGGGTCTCGGAGAAGTCTTGGACGATCTTCTGGCAGGTGGCAGTCGAGGGGCGTCCGCTATCGGATGTCGCCAAAGACCACTCGATGAAGTATGGATCGGCCTTCGCAGCCTACAGCCGTGTGACCAAAATGCTTCGACAAGAGGCTCTTCGCCAATGACCCATGCCAAGGAACGGTTCGATCGACGTGGCGACCGTTGCCCCAGCAAGGAGCAACTGACGATCCTGGTGGACAGCCTGCAGGCGGCGACTGCCCCCAGCAGCTCCAGGCCCTCGATCGGAGCATCGTTCCAAACTTCTTTGGAACTGCACCTGGAAAGGTGCGAATCGTGCCGAGAGTGGCTGGATGAATATGTTTCCCGCCACGCCAGCGGATGGACAGCACTCCTTCCCAAAACCATCCCTGGGTACCGGTGGATTATGAAACTTGGCCAAGGTGGTCAGGGAAGCGTCTACCTTGCCTTGGAATTGGCAACTCAACGGAACGTCGCTCTGAAACTCTTACCCAGGACCGAATCCATCGTCGCTGCACGATCTGTTGGATGGCAGCGTGAGGTGATGCTGGCGGCGAGGATGGAGCACCCCAATCTGGTACGGCTTTATTCCATCCAGGAGACAGACGACTGGGTCGTTCTAGTGTTTGAGTATGTCGCTGCTGGAACGCTGCAAGACAACATGGGACTTCTGACCGATCCAACGGAAACGATCGAGCTGATCAGGCAGATTGCATGCGGAGTTCACCACATCCACCAACAGGGAATTCTGCATCTGGACATCAAGCCTTCCAATGTGCTGCTTGCACCATCGCTCGATCAGCCCCACATCCGCTGGACGCCCAAAATCTCCGACTTTGGAATCGCTAGGCCGATCTCCCATCGCGATCCAATCGCCTCCGACTCGCTTCCCCCAGCAGGCACTTTATCCTATATGGCTCCCGAACAAGTCATCGGCATGCCGGGACTGTTGTCACCCGCGACCGATGTCTTCGCTCTTGGGCGATTGCTTCAGACATGCCTAGTCCCACCGGCCAATATCGAGGGGAACACGAATCTTTCTGCCCCCAGTGAGCCGAGGATTAAGGAGTTGCAGAGAGTGGTTGAGCGCTGCTTGCAGGACGCCCCACCCAACCGCTTTCAATCTGCAGAGGACCTGGCCAACGCACTTCACCTCTGGCTGCAGAAATCACGCCAGCTCAGCGCACAGGCGAAAAGCAGAAAAGGCTCCCGAAGAATGTCCGCTGTCCTTGCGACGCTGCTTCTAGCCACCCTAGTCGGTGCCCTCTTCCAGCCCGTCGCGAAATGGCCTGATGCCTTTTTCGTGAAGACTCGTCCACTCGGAAATGAGCTCCCCGGTCCTTCGACCTTGCAAAACTGGATCTCTGATCTGGACCTCCCTGCGGACGCATTGAATGAGCCGATATCGCTGCGGCTATCGGCCTCTAGTCAACACTGGACAAAGATGGCTCTGAACAAGCCTGCCAACCGGGAGACCATCGAATTGTCGCTCCGCTTTGCCATGATGCAGAGAGCGGCAGCGGAGAGGATTTCCGGATCGCTGAAAACCCAGTACATTCCACTCGCTAGGCAGTTGCTGCTGCATGCCTTAAGCCTTGCTGAACGGGCTCAGGAGATCGATGCCGGGAATCACGACGCGGTCAAGGAACGTCTTCAAGCGAATTACCATCTCGGGGTCCTACGATGCACGCGCGACGATCTCGTGGAGCCCCACCAGCCCGAGTCGCTACGATGGGCACATCTGGCGGAGACCATCCGACTAGCAAGCGTTCTTGAAGACCCCGTCCAAAAGACCTTCTGGATTTGCCGCAGCTTCGATGAATTGCGGCTCAGTCGTAAGTTGGCCAGTTGGAAGGGACAGCAGGAATTGGCCAATTCGCTAGAACAGCTGGAATGCTCGCTGCTGCCGCATCTCGAACCGGCCGACAGCACTGCATCCACCCCCGACTTCCAGATACGAAAGAAGTGGATTCTGGATTTGCTGGAGCGACGGTCGACAGAAAACCCCAACTGGAACCTGCAAACGCTATCCGATGACTTGATGGGCTGGATCGCCCAACTGGCCAACTGGACGATATCGGAGGATGCCACCAGGCTTGCACAGGAAAGGTTGGCAACCTTTTTTGCCGATGAGATCTTCCTGAAGACAGCCGCGCCTCTCCAGGAGATCCCATCGCTGGACGATCTTTGCGACATGCTGCATCGGACGGAGCATGGAAAGAAGCTGATTGGAAAGGTTGTCCACGAAGATCTGATCCGTTACGTCGCATCGATCAGCACGCGCTGCCGTTTGGAAGGGAATCTGGATCTAGCCGAGTCGATTCAGGAGCGATACTTGGCGATTTGTGATCATTTTCTCCTGCGATTCCCTGACGAACCTGAACTCCATCTGGCCCGCAGCGAAGCGTTGCTGCAAGGGTGGAAGAACGCCCTTCGACGCGAGGACGACCAGATGGCGCTGGCCACTTTAGACTGCTCATTCCAAGCCGCGCAGCAGGCCCTCAATCTGGCTCCCCATCATCCACTAGCGCAACATCAAGTCGCCGACCGATCGAAACGGAGGATACGATTTCAAGTCGAGCATCCGGCCCCGGTACCTACGAAAAATGGTGCGAATTCCATCGACCAACGAAGGCTCGATGACGACTCACCGCTGGATGCCAACCTGTAAGCAGGGACGTAGCGCGCGAGCAGTGCGGTTCGGATGGCATTTCCGATTCGGCAACGCAAAGCCATCGCAACCGTCCGTACGCTTGCAAGGAATGGTATCGGTGGGAAAATAAGCTGTGCGGTCGTCGACTGCGCTGCGGAATTTGAATGCCATTGAGAATGCGATGATGAATATCCCCAACTACCCAGGAGTCGTTCGAGACCTGAAACCGTTGCGGATCGGGCCGCTGGTAGTGGATCCGCCGATTCTGCAAGCACCGATGGCAGGATTCACCAATTTCGCTTTTCGGCAGGTAGTCCGCGAATATGGTGGTGCCGGTCTCCAGGCGACGGAAATGGTCAATGCCAGAGGCTTCGTCTGGCTCGATGAACATGACTGCGAGCATCCGGACCGACTCTGGGGAGTCCGAGACGAACCGAGGCCGCTGGCTGTTCAGATCTGGGACAACGACCCCGAGACGATGGCCAAAGTCGGCAGGCGACTGGTCGAGGAGTATCAGGTCTCCGTCGTCGACATCAACTTCGGTTGCCCTGTGAAACAGGTGACCGAGAAAGCGCATAGCGGTTCGTATCTACTCCGCTACCCCGACCGCATGCATGCGATCATTTCCAGACTGGTGGAAGTCTGCGATCCAACCCCTGTGACCGCAAAAATCCGCTTGGGATGCACTCGCGATACGATGAATGCAATCGAAGTGGCTCGGACCGTCGAGCGGGCGGGGGCAGCGGCGTTGACAGTGCATGGTCGCGTCGCAGCAGATTTTTTTAAAGGCTCTGCCGACTGGGATCGCATCGCGGAAATCAAACAACACCTGCATCGCATCCCACTGATCGGCAATGGCGACTTGGAAACCGCCGAGCAGGTGGTGGAGGCATTCAACCGGTATCCGGTCGACGGCGTCATGATCGCTCGAGCCAGCCTGGGGCGACCTTGGCTGTTCGCACAGGCCGCTGCCGCGCTACGCGGGGAGCAGGTGCCTGAGGAACCCAGCTTGGAGCAGCAGAGGCGGTGCATGTTGCATCATTACCAACTGGTAGTGGATCGATTCGGCCCTCAAAAGGGAACACATCTCATGCGGAAGTATGCCTGCTGCTACGCACAGGGTAAATTTGGGGCGCGCCTCTTCCGAACCCATGTAGCCCATGTCGAGACACCCGAGGAGTTCTATCGGGTGGTGGAAGAGCATTTCCCACGCGAGAAACCGGTCGCTACGGAAGGGGTGTGAGCGATAGGCAATTGCAGATTGGCGGTGCTGGTAAAAGCGGTCCGGATCTCGCCCCGCTTGAGGGGAGAGAGGGGATTTTTCCTCAGTATGAACCAAGAGGAAAGCGGCCATCCGGCAATTCCGTGGGTCGTATCTGTCGGGCCAACCGGAATAGGCGGGATGGAGTCGTAGGGGCAAGGGCTACGGATGCAAGGCGTGCGATGGATCTCACCCTAGCCTTGGAAGAGTCGCGAGGAACCAGCGGGGAGGGCCTTTTCTTTCAGATCAATCCATCGCGGACCATTCTGACCATACGTACCAATACTGCATCCCCCGCACCGCTACGTCGCGCCTCCTCAGCGACCCTCCCTGAGGGAGGGTAAAAAAACGGATTTCACCCTAGCCTTGGGAGGGTGAATGGGAGCTGTGGCCACCGGCACTTTGTGAGTCGTGGCAGTCAAGCGATCGTAAGGCCACACAAAGCCCGGATGGACCAAGGCGAGGGGAGTTGCTACTGCAGCACGGGCGGGATGCCCGTGCCACGGGGTGCGCAAAAACAACTCCCTGTCAGCTTTTCTCAATGAGCCAGGTTTCTTGCGTGAGCCATGGCATCCTCGGCCAACTGGATATACTTCCGTTCGCCCGTCCCGGCAAAGGCACGCTGGTAGGTGATGCTGAGCGCCGAAAAATTGAACGCGTCATTGGGTTCCAGCTCACATGCCTTCACCGCATGCTCAATCGCTCGATCATGCACCCCGGTCTGCGTGAAAATCCTGGCCAGGGTCAGGTGCGAAAGCACATGCGTGGGGTCTTCCACTAGGATTTCTTCCAGAATGGCAATCGACTCGGGATACTGCCCGGCGTCCTTCAGTTTTTCCGCTTCGTTGTATCTGGCGACTAGGTCAGACATGGGCAAGACTCCTGAAAATCATGAGGGATATTGAGCCGAGGGATTGGTCTCAGGGCGCGGCTGTCGATTGCAAGTCCGCTTGCCGCAAGCGTGATGCGTCGCAAGATTTTCACTCGACTGCGGATGCTTTCAAGTAGCAAAGCGGGGAAACTGTTCGAGAAAAATTTTCGCACCCTTGCGACAGGGTCGGTCGCTCATTCAGGCCAATTCCTCTCGGAATTTCTTCAGGTCCTTTTCCTTACCGACCAGCAACACCATCTGCTCGTCATTGAGTCGAAAATCGCCGTCTGGAAACATCGACAGTTTGCCTGTCAGCGCTTCCTTGACTCCAATCACCCAGACACCGAACCGCTTTCTCAGGTCGGTCTCCAGAAGGGTCTTCCCGGCGAGGCTGGCTGGCATGGCGAATTCTACGAAGCTGTACTCGGGGTCGATCGGTAGAAAATCGATGACACTGGGCCAGGTGAGTCGATCGGCCAGCTGGAGCGCCATTTCGGTTTCGGGAAAGATGACGCGTTCGACCCCCAGCGACTTGAGCAGTTTCCCGTGCTCGGGGGTAACCCCTTTGACGATGATGTGCCTCGCCCCCAGCTCCTTCGCGTGCAAGGTAGCCAGCAGGCTTCGCGTGATGTCTTCGCCCAGCGAGATCACCACCCCATCCGCTTTGTCCAGAGAGAGGGCAGCAAGCGACGCGCGGTCGGTGGCATCACCGATGACCGCTTCGAATAGTTCGTCCTGCATCGCCTCGACATGGTCCGCCGTCGCATCGATCCCGGTGACGCGCACGCCGTTGCTTTCCAATTTCTTGGCCAATGCCGACCCAAAAGATCCTAGGCCGATGACAACAAATCGTTTGACCGTAGCCATTTAAATTACCCTACCAGAGGTTCTTGCGTCGCATACTGAACTGGCGACTCTTTGGTGTCTCGCGAAACCGCCGCAAACACCGACAGCGGGCCGACTCGCCCCAGAAACATCAACAGGATGATCACCAAGCGGCCCATCGTTCCAAGTTGGGTGGTGTAGCCGGTGGTAAGACCGACGGTGCCCAGAGCCGAAGCGACTTCGAATGCAGCATCCAGAAAGTCATGCGATTGATTGCGGTGGCTGGCATGCGATTGATCGGCAATGCACAGCATCGTCAGGGCGATGGCCCCAATCATCATGAAGATCACCAAACTGGCCATCGCACGATCGACCGAATGCTCGGGTATCGTCCTCCGAAACACGGTGACGCGCGAATGCCCCTGGAAGCGCCGCCACGCTTGGGCGCAAAGGATGGCAACCGTCGACACCTTCACACCACCGGCAGTCGAACAGGCTCCTGCGCCTATCAACATCAATAGGATGGAAAGAAAGAGCGTCGCGTTGGAGAATTCTGCTAGGTCGATCGAATTGAACCCGGCTGTCCGGCAAGAAATGCTATGGAATATTGGAATCAGGATCTGATTCAACCATGGCTTGCCTACCAGTACGCCATCCCACTCCATCGCTGCCACTGCCAGTGCGCCACCAACCACCAGCACCGAAGTCGTCAGCAAGGTTAAGCGGGTGTGCAGGTGGAGGTGGTCCCAGCGTTTGGGGCCGCTGGTTCGAAAGCTGCGGTAGACATCGATGATCACCGGAAAGCCGATCCCGCCTAACATGATCAGGATCGAAAGAGTCAAGTTGACCGCGAGGTCTCCCTGATACGGTGTGATCGACTGGTCATGCAATGCAAAACCGGCATTGCAGAAGGCGGAGATCGAATGAAAGACGGCATGGTAGAGCGCGGTCATCGGGGGCAAATCCCAGACAAAGCGCGCGAAGAGAATCATCGCACCAATCGCCTCGATCAACCCCGTCACAAAGAAAATGCGCCACAGCACCCAGCGCAAATCCTCGTTGGAGTTCGACCCCAGCGTCTCGGCCACCACGGCGCGCTGCCTGAGCCCCGTTCGGCCTGCCAGAGCGGTCAAGACGAAGGTGGTGATGGTCATGATGCCGATCCCACCCAACTGGATTAGCCCCAGGATCACCAGTTGCCCGAAAAGCGTAAAATCTTGGACCGTGCTCCGAACGCTCAGCCCCGTCACGCACAGCGCGCTGGTGGCGGTGAACATCGCATCCAGCCAACTGATCGGTGCCTCTGGCTTGGCGCCACTCCACGGACTCTTCAGCAGCAAAGTGCCAAGCAGGATACCGCCGGCAAACCAAGCCGTGGTGACGCGAGCGGGGTAGCGGACAAGAGAGCCTGCCAGCTTGGGCATCTTGAGATTCAGCTTCCCTCAGGAAGCGACTCCGACAAGGGCGGACAGGATCTTACTGGCTTTCTCTACATCGAGCCACGCTCAGGGTGGCGAAAGCCTTGTCCGCATCGACGCCGCATCAACACATCGACGCTGCATCGACTGGAGTTCAATGTAATCTTCGCTAACTCCGCCTGCAACGGCGCTCCCCTACGCGAAACTTCTGCAGCCTCAAATGGCAAAAAATATCCCCCAAATACCACAACAACGAAACAAAGACCTCCGTAAGGGGCTCAGAATCAGTGGAACTGATGGCATTCGCCGCTTCCGTGGAAGAATCAAGAAGTCGGCTGGAATTCCATTCGTCGGGTGTGTCAGCCGTTTGTCGAACGAATGATTTCTGGTGATCTCAGAGATCGGATCGCTGCTGGGGCTGGTGGCAGGATCCCGACGGCGGCGAAAACAGCACAGCGAAACATCGATGAGCTTTTGAGGTTTTGAGCACCAGCACGATCCTAGCTGCGTCAGCCCTTCGGTCGGCATCGCCCTACCAGAAACCAGACGCCTCGCGCCCAATACCGTCAAATCGGCCTATCAATGCAAAAGTCGCATTTCCTAGCATACAGGTGTTCAAAGCCAAGTAATGCAAAGGAAATGCGACATGGAAGATCGACGCGAAGAGTCAATGCTATCTAATCGTCTGTCGGGTTTATTGGAAATCCTTGGGCGAAATAAAGTTACCGGTTTTCTTTGCAAGCATGAGAGCGGGAGATTCTGCAAGCGAGTCGACAACGTTCAGTTGATTTGGGTGATTGTCGGCTTTGGGTTGTTCGTCTGCAAGTCATATCGCGAATTATTCCGAATCATCAACGTGGGCAGTCTCCAATTACCCTCAAGGGCCACGATTGCTGCTGCTCGGAAAAGGCTCCTCCCTGAATGGATCGAACACCTCCATTCTCAAGTCGTCGAATTATTAGCCACTCCGAAACGATGCCCCAATGCGTTTTACAAAGGCCTCAGGCTGATCGGAATCGATGGTACTCTCTTGGATTGTTACGATAGCGACTCGAATCGCAAGTACTTTCATCGCCCTACCAACCAAAGTGGAAACAGCGCTTTCCCAAAGATCCGAATGGTGGTACTCGCTGAGCTCGGGACACGTGTTTTATGGCGCTGCATCCTCGGAAACTACTACGACTGCGAACGCGTACTTGGAGAGCAACTCATCCGGTTTCTCAAGCCCGAGCACCTGCTGCTGGCGGATCGCCACTTCGGTGTTGCACCGATCATTTACAAACTCCTCGCAGCGAGTATTCCATTCCTGATTCGCACCAAGAAAAGTCACATTTTCGTCGTTGAAAAGATGCTCTCCGACGGATCCTTCTTATCCACGATCTACCTCGGGAAGAACGATCGCACCTGCCGTCGTCGAGGGAAAAAGGTTCGGGTAATACGATACACGATTAACGATCCAGTACGCGGTGATCGCATGCAAGTGCATGTGTTAGTGACCAACCTGCTAGACCCCAAAAAGTATCCGGCCAAAGAACTGATTGCCCTGTATCATGAACGCTGGGAAGAAGAGATTGCCTTTCGTGAGATCAAGGAGACTCTCCATCATGGAGAAGTGCTTCGCAGCCAGTCTCCAGAACTCGTAAAACAGGAACTCTGGGGACTGCTTCTCGCCCATTTCGTGATTCGCAAGTTGCTCTATCAAGCCGCCGTAGCCAATGCCATCGCCCCGTCATCTGTGAGTTTCAAAGCCACTTTCGAAATCGTGCAACTGAGGCTAGACGATGCTCCGACCGGGAAGCGAAGAACTACCCGATCCATACGGTCATGGTTCAAGCTTCTGATCGAAGAAATCTCTTTTGAAGTAATCCCCTCTCGCCAACCCCGCATCAACCCGCGCGTCGTGAAGAAACGAAGCAAATCCACCAAAACCAAGTACGATTACCATCGAAATCCAAGACCCCCAAACCCCAACTTCCTTGAAACGATCCAAATGTCGATTTGACGGTATTGGGCGCTAGCCGCCGGTTCTTTCCAACGTGATACCTCGTACCAACAGCAAACCAAAGAACCCGGCCGCTAGCGCGGTCCGGCTACTATGGATGGCGATGAATGAGGACTAGACTCTCTCACGAAGTCCGAGCCGAATACTGGGCGTGCTGGCCAATCGTTCTAGCGGCAAGGCGCTAGCCGCCGGTTCTTTCCAACGTGAT
>JBJSWM010000451.1:0-12635 GCA_046085865.1 Pirellulaceae bacterium | reverse complement strand
GGAAATGTGGAACCGTCCCTGTCACGGGACGGTGAGCCGATCGATCGGATGGATCCGTCAACGGAAGAGTAGAACCGCAGGGCGAAAGAAGGTGCCGGAATGATGCGCACGGTGGTTCCAGCTTTCCTGAAGCTCTTTTTGTTGCTTCTTTTTGCTTTCGGTACGCAAAGTGGAATCCGCCGTCTGGAAGCTGCCTCTCCCCGACTCGCCTCTCCCCGACTCAATGTGCTCCTGATCCTCGCCGACGACCAGCGCGCCGATACGATTGCGGCTCTAGGGAACCCCCACATCAAGACCCCGCATCTCGATCGATTGGTGGCAGAGGGTCTATCGTTCCTGCGGATGCATATGCAAGGGAGCGGCAATCCTGCCACCTGCATTCCATCCCGCGCGATGCTGCTTTCTGGCCGTAGCCTATTTCACATCGATCCGACACTCAAGTCGACCGAGACTTGGCCGGCAGCGATGGGGAGAGCGGGATATCGGACATTTCTCACCGGCAAGTGGCATAACGATCCTAGCGTCATCGCCAGAGATTTTCAGAGGGCTCGCGATGTCTTCCTGGGTGGGATGAGCGACCCGATGCAGGCGCCCCTAAGGCAGCTTGTGGGGGGCAAGCTGTCGGAACCGGAACCGGCTGGGAATCACTGCTGTGAACGCTTCGCCGATGCGGCGATCGATTTTCTCAAGCAAGCCCCAACGGACCAGCCGTTCTTCTGCTACCTGCCCTTCGCTGCACCCCATGACCCTCACATCGTTCCGGAAGATTTTCCCGTGCGCTATCCCGCTGACGCTCGGATGCTGCCCGACAACTTCCAGCCGATCCATCCTTGGGATAACGGGGAGATGACGATCCGGGATGAAAAGCTGCTGCCGTGGCCTCGAACCCCCGAGGCGGTGCAGGAGATGAATGCCGAGTACTGGCGCTACGTCAGCTATCTGGACCACCAGGTGGGGAGGGTTCTGGAGGCGCTCCAGCAATCGCCTCATGCCGAGAACACCCTGGTGATCTTCACCGCTGACTCCGGGGTCGCTCGCGGCAGCCACGGACTGATCGGAAAGCAGAACTGTTACGAACACTCGTTGCGCGTTCCCTGCGTCATTGCAGGACCTGGAATACCCAAGGGCACCACCACCGATGGGCTTTGCTATCTGTACGATCTGCTGCCAACGGTGGGGGCTTTGTGTGACGTTCCACCCCCCGAGGGAAGCGAAGGGGTTGCGATGGACCAAATGGTTCGCTTTCCCACATCCACCAACGCTGGCGCCATCGATCGCAGTTCATTCGATCCTCGCGCCCAGGGACGCGCTTCCCTGGTCTTCGGCTATCGCGAGGACCAGCGAGCCTGGTGCGATCGGCGCTGGAAGCTGATCCGTTATCCAAAGATCGATGTGACGCAGCTGTTCGATCTTCAGGAGGATCCTTCGGAGCGACACGATCTGTCGGAGCTGCCTGAACATCAACCGCTACTGATGGAGTTGCGCAAAAGGATGGCGAAGGAACTGGCAGAGCTGGGGGATCCAGTGCTGCTGGATGGCCCCGTCACTCGTCCAGCCAAATGGACGCCTCCTGCTGGTTGATCGGTCGACTCTCTGGATGAGTCAACGGCCCGAGATCACTCGGAATTGCCTTCGCGCTTCTCCCGCCACCCAGGCTTGCGCTGCCTTGCCTTGGGATGATGCTTCGGCTTGCTCAAGGGATCGAATTCGGGGAGGGTCACCTGCAGGGGCCTTCTGGCGGCTTGGACTCGGATCGCTTTGAGCTCCTTGCGGTCGATTCTGGCCAGTTCATCCAGTTCGTACTCCACCATCTGCCCTTCCAGCCATTTTTCCGGATCGTCGGTTTTTTCGACGATCGAGAAATGAAAGAAGATATCGTCGCGAAACTCATCGGAATGGATGAAGCCGAAGTGTCGATCGGTCACGACGCGAACCACAGTGCCTACGCGCATCGGAATGGTTTCCTGGTGGGAAAGGGAAGGTGGTTGGCGAAGATCATGCGTTGGAGTCTTCAGGGAGTTCCGAGAGCGATTTCCAGTTTGGCTAATTCCCAGTCATTTAATTTCTGGTCAGCTAATTCCTGGTCAGCTTATTCCTGGTCCGAGGGTGTTTCGTTCCAGCAGGATGCGGAGCATTCGGCGGAGCGGTTCGGCGGCGCCCCAGAGCAGTTGGTCGCCGACGGTGAAGGCGGAGTAGAAAGTTGGTCCGATCGAAAGCTTTCGGATTCGGCCGATCGGGACTTGCAAGGTGCCGGTGACGGCCGCCGGCGTCAGTTGCCGGATGCTCGATTCCTTCTCGTTGGGGATCACCCTCACCCAATCATTGCCGCTTGCGATCGTGGCGGTGACTTTCTCAAGTGGCAGGTCGTCACGCAATTTGATGGTCAGCGCCTGGCTGTGGCATCGCATGGCACCGATACGGACGCAGAGGCTTTCGATCGGAATGTGCTGTGGTCCCTGGGATGGCAGGCCGAGGATCTTGTTGCATTCGGCATCCCCTTTCCATTCCTCGCGCGAGGTGCCATCTCCTAGATCCTTGTCGATCCAGGGGATGAGGCTTCCCGCCAGTGGGACTCCGAAGTGCGTTGTAGGAAACTGTGGGTGGCGGAGGCTGGTTGCAACGGCGCGGTCGACCTGGAGGATCGATGCGGCGGGGTCGGCAAGCAGCGGTGCTGCCGCCTGGTGTGCAGCATCCATCTGCTCCAGCAGTTCTCGCATGTTCGCGGCGCCGGCCCCCGAGGCGGCTTGGTAGGTCATGGCGGTGATCCATTCGACATGTCCTTCGCGGAACAGACCACCGAGCGCCATCAGCATCAGCGAGACGGTGCAGTTGCCGCCGATAAAGTCTTTCGTTCCTGCATCCAGCGCCTGGTCGATGACCGACCGGTTGACAGGATCGAGGATGATGACGGACGAGTCGGCCATGCGGAGAGTGGATGCGGCATCGATCCAGTATCCCTGCCAGCCGGCTTGGCGTAGACGCGGGTGAATGCTGCTGGTGTAATCGCCTCCTTGGCAACTGAGAATCGCGTCCATCGGCATCAGCGCATCGATCTGGTTGGCATCCAGCAAGGGCAGCTCCCCAAGTGGTGCTTTCCCACCGGCGCTCGATGTGCTGAAAAAATAGGGCTCGATCGCCTCCCAGTCCCTTTCGGCGTGCATGCGGTCCATCAGCACCGATCCGACCATGCCGCGCCATCCAATCAGTCCAACTCGCATCGTCCCTTAGATCCTGTCTGTCCTGGTTCTCGAAATCTTGGTGGAGATAGTCCTTCGGGCCTCGCCGACGGCGCGAGGGAGCGTTTCGTCGAGTGACTTCATTGCGAAAGTTCGCGAAGTACCCTTTCGATGATGTCGCAGGCCATGTCGATATGAGCCAGCGTCGTGATGCCGGGAGGCGGCAGGAATCGAATCCGCGTCGGGTCGCTTCCAGCCACGAAGCTCATCAAGCCAGCATGGAACATTTTTTCCACCATCGACTTGGCAGCTTCGGCCGATCCATTGCCTGGGGTGAAGGCGATCATCATCCCTTCGCCGTAGGGACCGGAAATTTTTCCGGGGTATTTCTGAGACAGCGATTCCAGCTTGCCGGCGAAGTAGCGATGCCGCTGCATGTTCCAACCGTCGGGTCCAAAGCACTCGCTTTCCTGTAGGTGGTCCAGCGTCGCAAGTCCTGCGGCGAAGGCGGAGGAGCTAGCGGTGAAGGTCTGGCTGAGCACTGGTCCTTTGGGCTGCAGGCTGGATCGATACAGCGTCGCGCAGACCTGCGTGATCTTGCCGATCGTCACAATGTCGGCGAATTCATCCAGTTGGAAGTGCTGGAAAGCAAACGGCTGGCTCAATCGCGAAAACGTCTGCACCTCGTCGAAAATGATCAGAATCCCATGCTCCCGGCATGGTTCCACCAACGCATGGAAGTAATCCTCAGTCCCCGGATAGTAGCCCCCTTCTCCTGCCACCAGTTCCATCCATAGCGTGGCGTACTGTCCGGGGAATCGATCGAGCAGTTTTCGGAGCGACCGCGATGCCTGCTCGACGCTCTCCTTCGGCCTGGCCGGATGGAACATCGGCAGATGGTCGACCGCCAGAGCCGTCGGAATGCCGGCGCGGTAGGCAGGGCGGTCGGTCAGCTGCGCCAGCGCGATGGAACGGCCGGCGAAGCAGTTGTCGATCGCAAGAACGCGTGAGGCAGGGTGGCGATTGTGGAAGGCGATCTTGAGCGCATTTTCGTTGGCCATCGCCCCGCTGGTGCTGATCAGGCAGTGGCCCAGAGCCGCCCCGTGAGCATTGGCCATCCTCAGCAGTCGCTCGCACATCGCCACGGTCATCGGACCTTGCTGCAGATTCCCCTGCATCACCGTATCTTCCAGAGCCGCATCGATGGTGGCATCCAGGATGCGGGGATGGCTGTGACCCAGTCCGTAGACGCCGATCCCACCGATGAAATCCAGCTTGATACTGCCATCGGCCAGCTCCACCATCGGACCGCGTCCCAGGCCGCTGGCCAGGTAGCGAAAATAAGGAGCACCGCCGCGTGCTTTTCCGAGCCGATCGAGCAATTCGGAGTAGGAGGCTTGGCGATCGGGATCGGGGCCGCGGACCGAATCGATGTGCGCGGTGTGATCGTCGAGCACTTCTTGCAGCAGTCGCTTGGCCTCGGCCAGCCTCGGATCAGCGCGAAGTCGATCGGCGGCCCCCAGCGGAATGGCATGATGCGGATGGCTGGTCATCTTCCTGGAATCCTCTTTCCCCATTACTCTGCACTCAACTCGTTCGCGCGACCATCGGTCGGTCTGGTGATCCGCATGGCAATGCCACAGGGAATGCGAAATTATCGGCCCCGGTTATTCTCTTGGAAGACCGAAACGATCGCTTCCAGTGGGATTGTCGCCAAAATTTAGGGAAAACCAAATCGCGGACCGACTTTCGGGATCGATCCACCAGGTGCCCCGACCCATTAGGTTTTCCATCGAGGAGTCGGCTTGTGATGACCACCATCGTACGGATGATCCAACGATTGCCTTGGCGTTCGATGCATTTCCGCATCGCCCTCCTGGCGGCTCTGGCGATCGCAATCCACCTGCTGCTGGTGGGTTGGGGTGTGCAAGCCAGCAGGAGCGGCACTGAGGGGAGCGGCACTCAGGGGAGCGATCCGCGGTCCTGGCCGCTGCTGGTGGCTCTAGCGATCGGCGGAACCGCACTGGTGGCCGAACTTGCCTGGGGGGCGATTCACGGGAAGTTCGGTGCCGACCTCCTGGCAGCCGTATCGATCGTCACCTCGGTGCTGCTTGGAGAGTATCTGGCGGGGACGATTGTGGTCCTGATGCTCTCGGGAGGCCAATCTCTGGAGGAATACGCCGTACGCAGCGCCTCTTCGGTCCTCGAAGCACTGGCTCGTCGCATGCCGACGCTGGTTCATCGCAAGCGGGGCGAGTCGATCGAAGAAGTGGCGGTCGAAAAAATCGTCCCAGGGGACCGGTTGCTGGTCTACCCGCACGAAATCTGTCCCGTCGATGGAACAGTGACAGCCGGACACGGCAGCATGGATGAATCGTATTTGAGTGGTGAGCCATATCAGGTTTCCAAGAGCGTCGGGTCGCAGTGCCTGTCGGGGGCCATCAACGGAGCGGCGGTGCTGGAACTGGAGGCGACGCGGCCAGCGGCCGATTCTCGCTACTCCCGCATCATGCGTGTCATGCAGGAATCGGCGCAGCAGCGACCCACCATCCGCCGGCTAGGCGACCAACTGGGGACGCTCTATACCCCCCTGGCCCTCGCCGTGGCGCTGTTGGCCTGGTGGGCCAGTGGCGAACCGCGACGCTTCTTGGCCGTCCTGGTGGTCGCCACCCCCTGCCCTCTACTGATCGCCATCCCGGTCGCTGTCATCGGCGCGATCTCTCTGGCTGCCAGACGCGGCATCATCATCAAGGATCCGGCGATTTTGGAGCGGCTGAAGATGGTGCGCACGGCGATGTTCGACAAGACCGGGACGCTCACCTACGGCCGTCCAGCGGTGACGGGGATCGTGGCGACTCAGGGACAATCGCCGGAGACAATTTTGCGACTAGCGGCCAATCTGGAGCAGTATTCCAAGCACCCCTTGAGCGGCGCGGTGCTGGAAGCCGCCAAGGCAGCTCACCTCCCCCTCATGCCGTGCGAGGAGGTGCACGAGGATCCTGGGCAGGGGCTGCGAGGCCGCTGCCAAGGGACGAACGTTGTGGTGACCAGCCGCAAGGCGATTGCGTCCATCGATCCCGAAAGCCCTTCCAAACTGCCGGCCAAGGCCCCCGGAATGGAGTGCGTGGTGGCGATCGATGGTCGTTATGCGGGCCTGCTTCAGTTCCGCGACCAGCCCCGCCCGGACGGGCATTCGTTCATCTCCCATCTGAAACCTCTTCATGGCATCGACCGGATTCTGCTGATCAGCGGCGATCGCGAGGAGGAGGTGCGCGATCTGGCGACCAAGATGGGGATCGACGAAGTGCACGCTTCGCAAAGCCCCGAACAGAAGCTGGAGATCGTCCGCCAACTGACCTCCCAGGGAGATTCGCTTTACCTCGGTGATGGCATCAACGACGCTCCAGCTCTGGCCGCAGCCACCATCGGCATCGCCATGGGAAGCGGCAGCGAGATCACCAGCGAGGCAGCCGACGCGGTCATCCTCGACAGCTCGCTGAGCAAGGTGGATGAGCTGCTGCATATCGGCAATCGGATGCGTCGCATCGCGCTGCAAAGCGCGGTCGGAGGGATGCTGCTGAGCCTAGGAGGGATGGTGCTGGCCGCAGCCGGTTGGCTGGCCCCTGTCGCCGGTGCCATCGTGCAGGAAGCGATCGATGTGATCGCTGTGCTCAACGCCCTGCGCGCCTCGTCCCTGCCCAAAGAGCTGACCGATTACCAGTCGTCGGCAGCGTTTCCCGATAGCGCCTCCAATCCATCCTGATCGAACCGACGGTCACCGCGAAGATGAACCGATGGCATTCATCGCGCGCCGGTCACGCTTTGGATGTAGTCGGTTTCTTCTTTGAGATACGCGCTACCATCGGCGCGCAGCACGTCGTGGAACCACACAGGCGGCTCGGCCTGGTACTTTTTCTCCCACGAGTCCCACGGATAGATCGTCTGCGATTTGCCGCTGACAAATCCCCAACAGTAGGCCGCTACCTTGCTTGCCTTCATCCGCTCCAGGTGCGGCGCGAAGAGGCTTCCGTTGGGTCGCGCCATGAATTCCGTGCACAGCAGAGGTCTGCCGAAAATCGCTAGTCGATCGATGCACCGATCCATCGAGGCTGCATCGCCATAGCAATGGAAGCTGATGACGTCGCTGTGAGCCAGCTGGATTTTCTTGCAGTCGTCCAGCTGCTGGATGTTCTCGGAGTCGCGCCACACACCGCTGGTCAGAGGCTGGGAGGGGCTCGCCTCTCGCACCCACGCGAAGATCTCCGGCAACAGCTTATTGACCAGCTGTGGCTTGTCCCTTGGTTCCAGCCCCGGCCTCCCCTTCGCTCCCCCATCGAAATTGTCCGGCTCATTCCATATATCCCACAGAAGGATGCGACGATCCTGGGCAAAATGCCCGACGACTCCCTGAACGTACTCTTTCAGGTGCGGATAGGCCGATGGATTCTTCAGCACCTCGATCCCGGGCGACTGAACCCAGCCGGAATTGTGGGTGAAGGGAATAGGAGCCGGCTGGGGACCAAGTTTCGGCAAGGGATGCCAGCAGCTATCGAAGAGCACAGGCATCGTCTGGATCGAATGCTTGTCGGCGATTTCCAGAAACTGTTCCATTCGCTTTAGAAAGCCTTTCGAATCCTGCTTCCAGAGAAGATCGTGCAGGAAGACTCGCACGGAGTTGAATCCAAGCTTTCTGGCGTAGCCTAGTTCGCGATCGATCGTTTCCGGATCGAATGACTCCGCCTGCCACATCTCCAGTTCGTTGACAGCGGTGCTGGGGAGAAAATTGCATCCGACAGGCCAAGCCTGTTGGCTGTACCAGGCGACCGCCCGCTCCCTGGACCATCGGCCCGGTGCATCGGGAAGCGATGCGGCATCGTCACCCGCCCTCGCCGATGCAATCGTCATGAGAACCGACAGCAGCGTCAACACCATTCGTGGCATGGCAAAAGATCCTCGCAGCAGCAACTGGACTCAAAGTGGATCAAGAACAAGGGGGCACTATCTCCCAGCCATGATCTTCTCCCGCGATGGGCGCCAAGGGAAGAGGTCGACGGATCGACCGGCGGTACCCTCTGCAGGCGGAACCCATCACGTTCTTCGGGAGCTTTTCGGGGCGGCGCGGTATACTTGCCAGCAGAGAAGACCGCGATCGAGTTGATTTTCTTCGGAGTGTCGCGATGCCCGCAAAGGAAACCACACTGGCTCGGGTCATGCAGGGGCTGATGGAACGGTATCGACATCGAGTCCCCGACGTTCAGCGCGTGGTCGACGGGATGATCGACCGCGGCATGATCGGTGGCTGGGAGGATCTCGAGAACGACCACATCGCTTTTCGTACCATGGGATCGAGTCCCTTGGGGATCGCGTCGTTGGAACAGATTTTTCTGCACTTGGGATACCAACGGCGCGATTTCTACTCGTTTGAGGGAAAGAAACTGGATGCCTATTGGTATGCTCCACCCACCCCAAAATACCCTCGCATCTTCATCAGCCAACTGCGCGTTGCCGACTTGTCGAATGAAGCGCAAGCGATCATCCGATCCTACCTGCAAGGGATCGAGCGAGATCCGGTCGCGGATATCGACCTGGATGACTGGCAGTCGATCGATCGGTTCCTTCACCAGCCGCTTTGGCGCTTGCCATCATGGAGCGATTATCAAAGGTTGGCGAGCGAGAGCGAGTATGCGGCGTGGGTTCTTTACAATCGGTACTATTTGAACCACTTCACCATCAGCGTTCATTTCCTGCCACCACCCTGGAACCGGATCGAACGATACAACGAGTTTCTGGAGTCGATCGGCGTGGTGCTGAACGATGCAGGTGGCAAGATCAAAATCAGTGAAGACCGATTGCTGTTGCAGAGTTCGACCGTCGCGCAGACGATCGAAGCCCCCTTCACGGAGGACGGAAGAGAAATGGTGCATACGATTCCAGGTTCGTATGTGGAGTTTGCTGAACGAAAGGTGCTGCCAGTCTTCGAGCATCTGGGGGAGCGGGAGGCGGGGCGGGAGCATCGGCGCGATGGCTTTGAGACAACCAATGCCGACAAGATTTTCGAAAGCACTTTTTCAGCCCAAGTGGCTCGCGGGTCTCAAGGGGATTCCAGAGGCCATGGGGTCGACCGGTAAGGGCTTGGAATGGTTGGAGAATGCAGGCACAAAGCCTGAGGGACACAGGATGCGATCGGGGGCGTGAGAGGAACTGGATCATGGATCAGGTGAGGACAAGGCAGAGCACCAGGCGAGGTTTCCTTGGCGATTTTGCCACGGGACTGCAGGGGGTGGCGCTGGCCGGATTGCTGGAACCGGGGATTGTCCGAGCGGAGCGGACACCGATTCGACCCAGGATCGATCCCCAACAACCCTATGCCCCCAGGTCGACGCATCATGCCCCCAAAGCAAAGCAGGTGCTGATGATCTTCTGTTCGGGTGCTCTCAGCCATGTCGATTCCTTCGACTACAAGCCAGAGCTGGAGCGGCTGCATGATACGCCGATGCCGGATAGCGCGGGACTGGTGACATTTCAAGGAGAGAACGGCAATCTGATCCAGCCTCTTTGGAAGTTTCATCCACGCGGCCAGTCGGGCAAGATGACCAGCGATCTGTTGCCACGCATCGGTGCGCTGGCCGATGACTTCTGCTTCCTGCATGGGATGACCGCCAAGAGCAACACGCATGGTCCAGCAGAAAATCAGATGAGCACGGGGTTCACACTGGATGGATTCCCCGGGATGGGATGCTGGGTCACCTACGCGCTGGGTTCGGAGTGCGAGGATCTTCCTGCGTTTGTGGCGATTCCTGATCCGCGAGGTGTGCCTCAGGTCGGTTCCAATCATTGGAATTCGGCTTTTCTTCCGGCTGCCTTCCAGGGAACGCCGTTCAGCGCCTCACGCCCCATTCCCCATCTGGCGCGCCCTGAATCGTTGGGCGAGGAAGCCGATCGAGCGACGCGAGCCTTCCTGAAAGGGCTCAATGAGCGGCATATGGCGGAGCGATCTGGGCGATCGGATTTGGCGGCGCGCATCGCCAGCTATGAGATGGCGGCGCGGATGCAACTGGCCGCTGCCCAGGTGGAACGATGGCAGGACGAACCTGCCTACGTGCTCGAAGAGTACGGGGCACTCGATTCAGCGTCTCCCAACAAAGCTGGTTTCGCCAGAAATTGCCTGATGGCCAGGCGGTTGCTGGAGCGAGGGGTGCGCTTTGTGCAGTTGTTCAATGGTTCCTACGCCATGGGAGAAGGAGTTGGCAACTGGGATGGACACAAGACGCTGAGAGAGCAGTATTCGGTGCATCGCGAGATTCTGGATCAGCCCTGCGCGGCGCTGCTGGCCGATCTGAAGCGACGGGGGATGCTGGAGCAAACGACGGTGGCTTTCGTGACCGAGTTCGGAAGGATGCCGACCTTTCAGAAAGGGGCCAATGGCCGCGATCACAACCCCGCTGGTTTCACCGTGTTTCTGGCGGGCGCTGGAGTCCGCAAAGGACACTCCCACGGAGCCACCGATTCCTTCGGCTACAAAGCGATCGAAGATGTCACGACGATCTACGATCTGCACGCGACGATTCTGCATCTCCTGGGACTGGATCATCAGAGACTGTCGTTCTATCACAATGGGATTGAGCGACGGTTGACCGATGTGCATGGGCATGTCATCGACCAAGTGCTCGCCTGATCGCAAGATCATGGCTCAGCGGAAAACATTTTCCATCCCGCGATAGCTGACTTCGGGGACGGTGGGCGACGGAGGCGCCGAGGTGGGGACGACCGCGGCGCCGGGTCCCTGAGTCGGCAAGCGCGCTAGATCGATCGCCGTGTAGCCGCGAGCGTCGGGCATCGTCCATCGCTGGGGATCGTTCCCCTCGATGTTGTTGATCGCGTAATAACCGACTTCCATCTGCAGCGCCAAAGGTTCTGAGCCCTCGGGGGTCAGTTGCAGTTCGACGCGATGCGGAAGGGAGTATTGCACCGACTCATAGAGTTGATGTTGGCTGAGCGTCGCGGATGCGATCAAGCGACCGGTGGGATCCCGCAGGAAAATCTGCTTGGGATATCCATACTTGGGATCGATCACCAAACTTCGCAGGCCAGGTCCGGTCGCCATCGGAACCCGCGTGTGCACCTCCAAGGCATCGTCGGCGCGCTGCTGCATTGGAGCGGCCAGGGAGTTTGGGTCCAGCGACACAATGCCCAGTGCCTCCACCATCCAAAGCGGCGAGACGGGGAGAAGCGGTTTGGAAGGGAGCGATTCAAACTGATCGTGTCGGGCAAAAAGCAGCGTTGGCGAGGGACCGTGGCGCGTCGCCATCCAAAAGACTTCCTGATTGCTGCCCAGATCGAAGTCGGTTCCGGTGATCCGGTTGAGCCCACCTTGAAGGCGAAAGCCTCGGGGGCGTTGCCACACCATGGAAGCGGAAAGTCCGGGGAGGCCGGGAAGTCGCACGGAAACGGCATTCGACTGAAGCTGCTCGATCCGCTGCGACCGGCCTAGCACCTCCGCCACCTGCTCGATCGTCGGTGTCGTCTCAAAGAGCATGGGCGGCTGGAATTCGGCGATCGGCTGACGGCGGGCGCAGGTGGCGCCCGAGCTGGTGGTTAGGATGCTGGCGATCAGAAGGAGGCAGGACCAGTGGAAATTGCTGGAAGTCATCAAATACTCCCCTGTTCGGGATCGCCTGGGGAAGAGGACGAGCTGTCGGACATGGCATCGACATCGCGGAAGAGTAACGACTGGAGACCTTCCTGTAGGGCATCTACCGCGTCGTTGGATTCAGGGGGGGCAGCCACCACAAAGCGGCGGCCATCCGCAGGGCAAAACAGATGCATCGTGGCATCTGGATCGGGTGCCGCCGAAGGTTCCATCTGCAGGACGCGTCGCCGCCACAATAGCAACGCCAGCAGCGAGGCCAACGCCAATTGCTCGGGGGATTCAAGCAGCTCTTCGAGTCGATCGAGGAGGACGGAGTTGGGGGTTGGTTCGCGGCGTGTCGCAACGGTCTTGGGCATCTCACCTTGCCACCATCCGATCGCTCCCTCTGGCGGGCCTTGCCATTGGGAGTGGCCAACATCGATGCGCAGCAACTGATCGCCTTGTTGAAGGACCGCCGAGTAGAAGCGGGCCCCAGGTGCCAGAGGTTGACCCGATACAGCACAGCGGCGAGTGCAGCGTTGCAACTGGTAGTCAAGCATGGCAGCTTCTCAGGCATCGGGCAGCTTCTCAGCATCGGGCGACCACTGAGGAGGGGACTCCTGACCCGAGCCATTGGCCTAATGGCGGTAAATAGATGATTGGCCCGATCGCATCAAGAACAGAAAAATGACAGCAACTCGTCACCATTCAAGTCCTGCTAGCATTCAAAAGGTGCCAGCATTCAAAAGGTGCCACCCACAGCATTCAAAAGGTGCCACCCACCGATTGGAGCATTCAAAAGGTGCCACCCACCGATTGGGGTTTTTTGG